>NZ_JAQREZ010000045.1:0-37232 GCF_028598715.1 Pseudoalteromonas sp. GABNS16E | reverse complement strand
GATCGGTAATTGAATTAAAGTGTTTCAGAAAAGTAGCGCTCATATTTTACGTGACCAAGGTGATTATTATGCCTTGATCTGATCACTACATATTCTATAAGTTCAATTTATAATGATCTTGCCGTGTCAACACGCCCTAGTACCGTTATTTATTTAGTGCTCACTGTACCTAGCGCTAAATTAATTTTTAATTATTGTATTGTGATACACGTTTTGAACGTCATCACAGTCTTCAAGCATGTTGATGAACTTGTCAAAATTAGCAATCACTTCTTCATCTTCAATTTCTACATGCACTTGCGGAACAAACGTAATTTCATCTACTTCAAAGTTAATCCCTTCAAAGTTTTCCTCAAGCGCTGTTTTCGCTTTATAGTACTCAGTATGGGGTGCAAATACCGACACTTTACCATTTTCAACTTCAACGTCGGTTACATCAACATCGGCCATCATTAGTGCTTCAAGTACCACTTCGTCATCGTCACCGGCAAAACCAAGTACAGCAAGGTGATCAAACATATGTGCAACACAGCCCGGTGTACCAATTTTTGAATCTGTTTTGGTAAACGGTAAACGTACATCTTTAATTGTACGGTTTGGGTTGTCGGTTAAGCAATCAACAATAACCATGCAGTTACCTGGGCCATAGCCTTCGTAACGTGCGGGAGAATAATCTTCCCCTGCCCCACCGGCTGCTTTTTCAATTGCTTTTTCTATTACGTGAGCAGGAACCTGGTCTTTTTTTGCTTTTTCTATTAGACGACGCAGTGATTGATTGACATCGGGGTCTGGTTCGCCATTTTTAGCGGCAACATAAATTTCTTTACCGTACTTTGAGTTAACTTTAGTTTTTGCGTTGGCTGTCTTAGCCATCGAGCTCTTACGGACTTCAAATGCTCTGCCCATCTTGTGCCTCTAATCAATACGTTAATTTTGCCATATTTTACCAATTCAAACCCTATTGGGCTAGGGTCTGTTGAACTTTACAAACTGAATTTAAAACAACCTATTTGCTAAATAAATAAGGCCGAGCCTATGCAAATAATACAGGAGTAATTACGCAACAATAAAAGTTATGCGCTATTTAACATAACTCCACTTTTTGTGAGTAACTTTCGACTAAAGTAACTAACTCTGTAAATTCACGTAAAACGTAATCAGCTTGGTCAGCATAAATAGGCACCGCGTTTGGCGCGTACAAACAAGCGCGCATATTTGCATTATGTGCTGCTTGAATGTCGTATAAGAAATCCCCTACGTATAACAAGTTGCTGGCGTTTATATTCCAAAGCGTGGCAATTGCATTTAAGGCACTGGGATCGGGTTTGGCTGGGGCATCGCTACGGGTTAATACCGTTTCGATAGGTAGCGGGTTATTTTGTAGCTTTATTGCTGCCGCTTTATCAAAATTGCGGGTAACAATAGCCATAGGAATATTTTTAACTTTAAGGGCGTTAACGGCTTCGGTTACGCCTGGCAATATAGTGGCAAACTGAGCGTCTTGCAGCTCGTGTTGATGCACTATATTCATCGCTTCTTCACGCATGTAGGGCGATGGAAGCTGGGCAATATAATCAAGTAGGTCTTGCTCGCATGGGCAACCTATTTGTGCTTTTATAAGAGAGAAATCTAACTCAGACGATACTAACGTGCCATCTAAATCAAATATAACTCCTTGAATAGCCTCTACTTGAGCTTTCATATCATTCCTTGAATGGGGTAAAAATCAATACAACATGTGTACACATAATGACTCTACTTCATGAGAATAATTTAGCAAATGTTTATCAAACAAATTATTAGAAAAGTATTCACTTATCTATTACTTAGCCTTATAAACACCAATTAATTACTAAAATTCTACGAACAACTAGTAATAACAGATCAAAAATGAACACAGCATAAACAAAAGGAGAATACGCGCACATAAACTGCAGTGCGCGTAGGTTGGGGAAGTACTTATTGCTCGAACTTAGCCTCGAGCCAGGTATCGTTTTGGGTAAAGTGAAGGGTTTTAATCTTGCCTTTACCTTCTACGTTTACCATATTTACTTGAGAAGGCCATAAGTCACGCAGTGCGCCGTTACTCATTTTTATGCCTTCAATCCCTTTTGGGATAGGAGCTTCTTGATACACCCAAAAAAACTTTCCATCAATTTGCGCACCGACTTGGCTAAGCGTTAATGGCTTACCCTTTAAGGTTTGCAGCGCAACATGCGACTCAACATACTCTACAAAACGTTGTTGGTCGGCCTTGTTGCTAATGATATCGGCTTTTCCATTAAATAAATGCGCTACAGCATGCTCAGTATCATGTAAATAAAAGCGATGCATAAGCTCAATATTGTTAGTGCGTTTATTAAAAAGCACCGTAGTAACCGATGACTTTAGTTGATGTGCCATACTTGGCGCAGCAACTAAAAGGCAAACAATAATAAGCAAAAAGCGCATTATTGTTGCTCCTCACCATCTTTTTTCTCGTCTTTTTTAAGCTCAGTTTTAATGTCTTGCATAATATCTCGACTTACTTTCGCTTTACTCTTTTTCTTTTTATACACTTCAATACGTGAAGGAATAATACGACGAGGGTAGTTGTTGTTCTCAACATCTACATCAGCTGTTTCCCAGCGAGGGTCAACGCTCACCGATACCAATGGCTTATTTTTATCTGTAACAATAAGCTTTTGTACATTTTTGTGATTACGGCGCCAAATTTCAGCCGGAATGTAACGCTCTTCGGTTGTGCCATCTTCATAAGTTAGCTCTAATAAAATAGGCATTACCAAGCCACCTAGATTTGAAAACTCCATAACATAGTAGTTTTTATCTTCTTCAAGCGCGCGATCTAGCGTTTTACGCTCCCACGGCTCTAAGCCTTTTAAAAACTTGTTGTACGCGTTACGTTCTTTATTGGTAACAGTAAAGCGGTCGTTTTCGTCGTAAAAGTCGGTAATATCTGGATTTTTTTCAACCCAAGTTTGCTTACCTTCTTCACGGTTGCGCTTAACAAATAGTGATGTTGGTTTGTCTGCTTCTATATCGCGTAAGCGTTTAAAGTCAATATCAGGGTTTTTAGTATCTAAACGTAATTGATACACTTTATCTAACGAGATATCTACATGGTCGGTGCTGTAAAACCAGCCGCGCCAAAACCAATCTAAATCAACACCCGAGGCTTCTTCCATCGTACGGAAAAAATCTGCTGGAGTAGGGCGCTTGTATTTCCAGCGCTGTGCGTACTCTTTAAAAGCAAAGTCGAATAAGTCACGACCTAAAATAACTTCACGTAAAATATTCAGTGCCGCAGCTGGTTTAGTATAAGCATTAGGACCTAAACGTAGTACGCTGTCTGACTGAGTCATAATAGGTACTTGGTTTTGCGATTTCATGTAGCTCACAATATCGCGCGGCTCAACACCCCACGGTATAGTTGGGTCCCATTCACGCCCTGCAACGCCATCTAAAAAGCTATTTAAACCTTCATCCATCCAGGTCCATTGGCGCTCATCAGAGTTTACAATCATAGGGAAGTAAATATGGCCAACTTCATGAATAACCACGCCAATTAAAAAGCGTTTTTCAGCTTGAGAATAAGTACGCGAGCCATCATCTTGCAGCTCTGTACGTGGGCCATTAAAAGTGATCATTGGGTATTCCATACCACCTACAGGGCCATTCACCGATTGCGCTACAGGATATGGGTAATCAAATGAATAGCGAGAGTACACTTCCATCGTATGTACTACAGATTCAGTTGAATACTTTTTCCATAAATCGCCACCCTCTTTAGGGTAAAACGACATAGCCATCACTAAAGGTTGTTCATCGCCACCTTGCTGATAGCCCTTTGCATCCCACATAAATTTACGCGACGACGCCCACGCAAAGTCACGCACATTTTCTGCTTTAAAGTGCCATGTTTTTGTTTTATCGGTACCTTGTTTTTCGTTTTCTAACGCTTCTTCTTCAGTAACAATAAATACAGGGCGTTTTGCTGTTTCAGCTTTTTCTAAGCGGTTACGCTGCGTGCGAGTAAGCACTTTGCTTGCGTTATCTAACTTACCTGTTGCTGATACAATATGATCAGCAGGTACAGTAATTTCTACATCGTAATCACCAAACTCAAGTGTAAACTCACCACGGCCTAAAAACGGCTTGTTTGTCCATGCTTCGTAATCGGTGTACGCTGCTAAACGCGGAAACCACTGCGCAAGTAAAAATATATCGTTGCCATCTTCTTCAAAGTGCTCGTAACCAGAACGCGCACCTACGGCATCTTCTTCAACAATGTTAAAAGCAAAGTTCATACTAAACTCAGCTTCTTTGCCTGGTTTTAGCGGCTCGTTTAAATCTATACGCATTAGCGTATCAACAACAGTAACGCGCAGTTCATCGCCATTGTCATCTTTTACATTGCTAATTGTATAGCCTAGCTCGTTGTCGCTCATAAATTGTTGACGACGTAGCTCACCTAAACTTAATTTAGCCGGCTTTTGCGCAGGTAAACTATTTAGCGTGCTTTTAAACGTTTTTGTGGTTTCGGCAATTGAGTCGCTTTTAAAAATATTTTGATCTAACTGTAACCACAAATATTTAAGTGTATGCGGCGAGTTATTTTTATACTCAATGCTTTGGCTTGCTGTTAAGCGGCGCTTTTTTTCATCAAGCTTTACATCTATGTCGTAATTAACACGTTGTTGCCAGTATTTTTCGCCAGGCTCACCTGCGGCACTACGATAAACATTTGGGGTAGGAAGCGCTTCGTCTAACTGGCGAAACTTATCAACGAATGAGCCTTTAGTTTGCTCAACGGATGACGCTAACACAGCGCTCGACATTGCCAAAGGCAACACAAACGCGCTTAGCGTAAGAACTGTTTTTTTCATTATGAGTCCTAGTGGAATTTTGTGAGCGTACTTTGACAAAGTTACTATTTTTGTTCAATTAATTAGCGACCAACCGCCCATTAAACACGGTAATATTCACGTTGTTTTAACATGGTTTTTGAATCAGTAAATTAAGCCGCTTTTAAAACTGTAAAGGGGGTTTACACTTTACAGCTAGTTGATGTGTATTAATTAAGGTACAAACACAGTATTTATAAGGGTTCAGGCCTAATTCATGCCATTAGCTTAGGATTAAATTAAGGTGCAAAAATATGTTGTTTAAATTGAGCTTAAATTTATAGCGTTAGCAGTGTTTACACGGTTTTAATGCGCTCAGGTTCAATACAAATTAAGCAGCATATTTAAACTAAAGGAGCCCGATATGAAATTTTACATTGTAAAAAAAGATCATCAGCTCGAAGCTATCCCTGCTGATAAAGACTTACTAGAGCGCTACGAATCAAACCAATATTCGTATGTTAATGTGGTGTCGGCATGCAATAAGCAAGATGCACTAAAACGCCTATCTACTGAACAAAAACACAGTAAAAAGTGGCTAATAATTGGCGCAAATATTGCCGTGATCTCACTAATATTAACTATTTATACGATAAATTAAAAATAGTGAAATTTTAGGTTGATATTTAGTGCATTTTATATTTAAAATCGCCCACTTTTTTTATTTGAGCATAATAAAATCGTTACAATTATTCTCAAATATGTACTTATTACCAGTAAGCAATGTGGTGGGTGTATGGATTTTTATATCCTAAAAAAACAACAAGAGCTAATAGCCATTCCAGCAAATCAGCAAAGTTGTAAGCAGTATCTAGACTCAGGTTATTTTTATATTGATAAAGTAGCCGCCTGTAACGAAACGAATGCCATAAAAGCATTGCAAGCAAAGCAAACTAAAAGTTTAAAAATGCCGCTAGGTATGGCTTTGTTAGCGCTTCCTGTCATTATTATTGCTATATATAGTTTTACCTAAACTAAAGCCCTCCCGAGGCTTGCATCTTTACTTGCCTTGGGTATATTGGCGCTCTTATGGTTTTTTAAGAGCGTGATATGAAAGTTCTCCACACCTCAGATTGGCACCTAGGCCAACAATTTTATGAACATGACCGCCGTGATGAGCACGCTGCATTTTTTACTTGGCTACTTAGCACCCTTGTAGAGCAACACATAGATATACTTTTAGTTGCAGGCGACATTTATCATACAGCCACACCCAGTGCCAGCGCCGAAAACCAACTTTACCAATTTATAAAAGATGCTAAAAAGCGTTGCCCGCAATTGCATGTTGTTATTATTGCCGGCAACCACGACTCAGCAAATCGTATATTAGCGGCGCAGCCCTTACTTGCTCAGTTTGATACCCATGTAGTGGGGCGCTTTGAAGTAACCGACCCAGCCAATACCGTGATTGAAATAAATACGCAAAATAAACGCGCTGTAATCGTCGCTATGCCTTTTTTACGTACCAGCGACATAAGTTCACTTAGTCATACTAAAAACGGCCCTAGTTACGCACAAGGCGTTGAAAAAGCTTATCAGCTTGCACTTGATCACGCCTATAGCATTAACGCGCAAAATTCGCCGTTAATTGTAATGGGGCACTTACATGCCAAAGGCGGTGATATTTCAAGTGACTCAGAACGTAATTTAGTGATTGGTGGGGAGGAGTCTATTTCGGCCAACGTATTTGGTAACAAGGCAGACTACGTAGCACTGGGGCATTTACACAAAGCACAGCAAGTCGCTAAAAAAGACGTTATTCGTTACAGCGGTACGCCTATTCCTATGTCGTTTTCAGAGCGTAACTACACGCACCAAGTTAATATAGTAGAATTTAAAAGTGATGAAAAACAAACTATTAGCACATCTGTAAACCCCCTTTACATTCCTCGCTCTGCTGAAGTGATTATCTTACCAAAAGGGGAGTGTGTGCCATTAAGCGACTTATGCGAGCAAATTAAAGCGCTCGATACATCACAACATACTATTGCCCCTTATTTACGCGTAAAACTTAAATCAAGTGATACCGACACCACCTTTAGAGAACAAATAGAGCAGGCACTTGAGGGTAAACACGTAAAATTTTGCGGCATTGAGCGGGTACGAGAACAAACCATAACAAGCGATAACAGCGCCGTATTTGAAGATTTAAGCGAAATTGAAATGCTCAACCCATTAAACTTATTAGAACAAGCCTTTGCAAACGACAAAGATATGGCCGGCCAAGCTGTACCAGATGAGCTAAAAACACTGTTAAACGATGTAATAAGTGAGCTGACGGAGCAAGAGCAACTATGAAAATAACCGCAGTTCGTATTCATAACTTAGCCTCAATAGTCGATGCCGAAATCGACTTTACTCAAGCTCCACTAAAAGACGCGGGGTTATTTGCAATAACTGGCGACACAGGCGCAGGTAAAAGCACCTTTTTAGATGCTATTTGTTTAGCGCTTTATACTAAAACAGCACGCTTAAAAGGCGATAAAGGCAACTTAATTGATTTTAACGGCGACAGCATAAAGCTAAACGATGCGCGTAACTTACTGCGCAGAGGCAAATGGGAAGGCTTTGCTGAAGTTGA
Organism: Pseudoalteromonas sp. GABNS16E; assembly: GCF_028598715.1. Lineage (NCBI taxonomy): Bacteria > Pseudomonadati > Pseudomonadota > Gammaproteobacteria > Alteromonadales > Pseudoalteromonadaceae > Pseudoalteromonas > Pseudoalteromonas sp. GABNS16E. The sequence continues at coordinate 29,747 of NZ_JAQREZ010000045.1, read as the reverse complement.
TTTTGTTGGCCAAGACAAACAATTATACCGCGCACGCTACGTTATTACCCGTACCCACAAAAAGGCAACAGGCAAGCTAAAAGTAGCTGAGCATACGTTACTAACCTTGCCCGATGAAACCCTAATAGCCGATAAAAGCCAAACCATAAAAGAAGTAGAAAACAAAATAGGGCTAAGCTTTGAGCAGTTTTCGCGTGCGGTATTATTAGCACAGCACGAGTTTGCAGCCTTTTTAAAAGCCACTGGCGATGAACGGGCACAACTTTTAGAATGTTTAACTGGCACCGATAAATTTAGCTTAATAGGTAAACGTATTTTTGAGCGTAATAAAGCGCTAAAAGATCAATATGAATTACTTAATGCAAGCCTTGCAAGCTACACCCTATTAAGCGATGACGAATTAAGTGCTAAACAAGCCCTGCGCGATGAGTTACTTAAAAAAATTGAGCAAACTAAAAAAACGCATGCAGCAACAGAGCAAAACTTAAATTGGTATAAACAAGCAGCTAGTTTATCGCAGGCACTAGAACACGCAATAAAGCAGCAACAACACGCGCAACAACAGCTTGATGCAATAGCAAAGCAAAGTGAGCAAGCTAAACAAGCACAAAACGCCCTTGAAATAAAAGACAACCGCAAACGTCATGAGCACTTAACGGCGCAAAACAACGCACTTAGTACGCAAATAAACGATTTAAAAGCGATTGACCATGCTGCGCTTATAAAAGAGCTGGCCGCAACACTTACAACTAAGCAAAGCGAGTTAAAAACAGCGCAAGAGCAAAAGCAAACGGCAGAGCCAATTATTGCAAAAGCCCGTGAGCTCGACAGCCAACTTGCTATACACGCACAAACCATTACAAGCCTAACTCAGCAAAGCGAAAAAGAGCAGCAGCAACTTAGCGAATTACAAACGCAGTGCACGCAAAGCCAAAATGCACTTGATGAGGCAACAAAACTCAGCACTGGGCATCAAACGTGGCTAAACGAGCACACGCAGCTTAAACCATTGGCTAATGATTGGAATTATTACCAACATAGCTTTAATACGTATTTAAGTGCCAATGAGCAAATAAAGGCAACCGCTTCGCAAAACCAACAGCTGTTAGAAGAGCAAACTAAACAAGCGGCGCTGTTAGCAGAGCAAACTAAAAAAGTAGAGCTGCAAGAGCAACAACTTGCGCATCAACAAAAAGATCTTAACCAGCTAAGTGAGCAACAACGCCAATTTAATATTGAACAATGCGATAGCATACTTAAAAATATTGAGTATTTAAAAGATCAGCGTTTGCGCTACCAGCAGTTTAATCAAGAAATAAAACACAGCACACAACAACAAGCGGCGGTTGCGGCCAAGCTTGTACACAGTGAGCAAACGCAAACAACATTGCAACAAAGCTTAGCCTCTTGCGAGCAAGCACTTAAACACAGTGAATACGCATTAAACCAAGCTCGCCTGCGTGCCAGCGAAAACGTAGAGCATTTACGCACGCAGCTTACCCCTAACGAGCCATGTGTAGTGTGCGGAGCAAAAGAGCACCCGTATGCAAGCAGCCAAAACCCGCAATTAAATAACCTAATAGCCGATTTTGAAGCAAGTTATAACCAAGTTAAGCAGCAACACGATAGCGCCCAAACTAAGCTGCATCAGCACCAAACTCAACACGCTGTACTTGTCACTGAGCACGCCCAATACAGCCAAGCCATACAGAGCGCACAGGCAAAGCAGCTAGAAATTAAAACAACAATGCAAGGGGCACGTACAGAGCTTAACGACTTAACAGCACAGCAGCTTGATGAAACATACGCCCAGCTCAGCAGTCAAAAGTCGCACTATTTTGAATCGCAAAAACAGCAAACAGCCCTGCAAGAAAAAGTAAATCAGCTAATAAGTAACTTAAAAACCGAGCAACATACACAGCAGCAATTGCATAATCAGCATGTTGAATTAACCAATAAGCTTGGCCAAATAAACACTAAGCATGCAGAGCTAAATACGCAAGTTAACGAGCTTACCAGCACCCTTAACGCACAGTTTGAGCACAGTGACTTTTGGCAGCAATTGCAAAATAACACGCTTAATATGAGCGATTTAAGCCAGCAGGTTGAGCAGTACCAGCAAACACAAGTTCAGCTTGAACAAAGTCAAAAACAAATAGACAGCGCTAATCAGCAATTACAGCAACTCACACCGTTAATTGCTAAAAGTGAGCAAGCGCTTAAAGTTTTAAAAGACGATTTTGCCAAAGCGCAACAACTGCAAAGCACCACACGCACAGAGCGCCTTGCTTTATTTAACAACGAGCCAATAAATGCCGATGATTACCAAGCAAAACTTAATGCGCAGCTTGAGCAATGCCAAAAGGCGTTACATACAAGCCAACAAGCCCACGACAGCGCAATTAAAAAACGCGATGAGCACACTATAACACTCAAAAACATTGAGCAGCGCTTGGCAGAGCAAATTCAAGAGCAAAGTACACTTGAAGAACGCTACAATGCCTGGTTTAACGACTTTAAAGCGCAGTATAGCGAGGCAAATCACGAACAGATCGCTATTTTACTAACTCTGAATAGTGAGCAAATAAAAGAGCAATTAATGCAGTTTGAGCAGCGTTTAGCTGCACTTACAGACACAAATGCAGCGCTTAAGCAACAACAAAAGGCGCAAACAGATCACCAAAATACTAACAAGCCCGAAAAAAGCGAAAGCCAATTAGCAGAGCAAGAAACGACCTTAGCCAATGAGCAAACTGAGCTACAAAATAGTTTGCTTGGCACTAATACCGCGCTTGAGCAACATAATCAAAACGCCAAAGCACTTAAGGGCAAACACGCTGAACTTGCTACCCTTAAAAAGCAGGTAGAGCAGTGGCACGTGCTTAATAAAGTATTAGGGGATGCAACCGGTAAAACCATGCGTAATTTAGCGCAAACACAAACCCTTAAAATATTGCTGCATTATGCTAATAGCCATTTAAAAACCCTCAATAAACGCTACGAGCTCACTGCCATTGCGCAATCGCTCGATATAGCCATTATTGACCGCGATATGGCCGACGAACAACGCTCGGTTAATACGCTCTCTGGTGGTGAATCTTTTTTAGTATCACTAGCACTGGCATTAGGGCTTGCATCGCTTTCTTCAAACAAAGTGCAAATCAACTCTTTGTTTATTGACGAAGGGTTTGGTACGTTAGATAGCGAAACACTCAGCGTTGCTATGGACGCACTCGACTCATTACAAGCACAAGGCCGTAAAGTAGGGGTTATATCGCATGTGAGTGAAATGAGTGAACGCGTAGCCACGCAAGTACATGTAAGTAAAAAAAGTGGTGGATACTCCACTGTTGAAGTCTTATAAAGGAGTTAAAAAATGCCAACATTCACAGGCGAGCAAGCAACGCATTACAACGACCGCATTACCCGTTTAGTCCCTGGTTATGAGCTATTGCACCAACTTACTAATGCTCAACTTAAAGCAACCCTTAAAGATAACGCACATATTTTAGTCGTTGGCGCAGGCACAGGCAAAGAAATACTCGCCCTTGCCGCGCTTAACCCTACTTGGCAATTTACCGCGCAAGATACCTCAAGTGATATGCTCGCAATTGCTAAACAAGCATTTGAAGAGCACGGCATAGCAAAGCGCGTTAACGTTATTGAAGGCGAGTTTGATAAGCTATCTACCAAGGCCGATGCGGCGCTATGCCTACTCGTAATGCACTTTTTAAAAGACGACGGCAGCAAAAAGCAGCTATTAAAAAATATTAAAGCTAATTTAAATAAGGGCGCAAACTTATTTATTAGCGATTTAATGAAACCCGAAACCGACTTTGAGCGCGAAGCACAAATTACTGTGTGTGCCGATTTAGGCTTAAGTGATGCAGGGCAAGCCTACACAGCTCAAAACTTAGACAGTGAATTTTACCCACTTGATAGAATGCGCTTAAGTGAATTACTTAACGAGTGCAAATACGGTATTCCTAAGCTTTATTTTAAAGCGCTTGGTTTTAGCGGATACGTTGTTTAATAGTATAAAATTTAAGTAACATAACCCCAAAACACCGAGTATGCATACTCGGTGTTTTATTTTATACACATCCTTACATTTCCTGACAGCAACAAACAAACTTCTCACATCTTTTATATGCGTTGCTACTTATTATTTCCCTATTAAATATTAACAGGGACTCAACATGAAAAAGTATCTTATCGCGGTATTACTACTCTCAGGCTGCGCATCACAAGGGGTAGATCGAAACAATCAAAACCAAATAGTTAAGCGTTACTACGCATCAGTAGAATCAATGCAACCTGTAACGCTTTCATCTGAAGTAGGCACAGGCATAGCAGCAGGCGCCGGGTTTGGCTTTGTAGACAGCTTAGATGGTAACACTGAAGAAATGCTCGGCGGAGCAATAATTGGTGGGTTAGTGGGAGGGTTATTTACCGCGTTATTTGAAGGCGGTAACGATGCCTATCAATACAATTTATACGCAGCTAACGAAGGCGAATTTACTACTATTCAAAAGCAAAAACTCGATAAAAACACGCAATGCGTGGTAGTAAATACAGGCGATACAGTAAAAATTGAGCCTGTAGCGCACCACTTTTGCCATCAAAACTAATTAATACCAAAAGCCGATACTGCAATATCGGCTTTGTGTTTTACATAAGCATAGGGCGCATCCCACTAAATACGTGTTACTCAGATCAGGTTTATATCAACTACCTTTAACCAATCTCACCAAGTGCTTTCATCGCGGCCTGCGCTTTATCGGTTTGTACAAAAATATGGTCGTGATAAAACGCAGCTACTACGTTAGCGCTAATATTATGCTCGGTTAATTTGGCCGATACCGCAGCGGTTAACCCAACAGCCTCAAGGCTTGAATGCACATTAAGGGTAATTAAATTATATTTAGCTTCATAAGTAATACCGGCTTTATCTGCGGTATCTGCATTTAAAATAAGGGTTAGGCCTTCTTCTTCAACGTAACTGGCAAGCGGGTTTAAATGAACGTAGTCAGCAAGGTTGCCTGCTAAACAACAAAATATGTATTCACCTTGTTTAAGCTCGGGGTTCATTGATTTTAATAACGTATTTAGCTCTAAAATTCCCGCCATGTTGAGTCCTTACATTTTTAATTAGATGTTTTAAGCTTGGCAACTAGCTCGCTTAATCGGGCTATTTTAATATTACTTAACTGCCGGTAATCAAAGTACGGGCACACGATAATGTTATTCGTTGTATCAATTGCAAACTCATCGTCTAACCAATTAAATTGCGCATTAAGCTTACCTTGCTGTAATAAGTTTTTAGCATGGGTTCGCCCAGCAATAATATGCAGTTGATTTTTATTTATGCCGTTAATAATGGGGGCATTAAATAACAGCGCTGTTTTACTGTTTTTTTGCAGTAAAAATGTATCTCGATATGCTTGCCAGCTAGCGGCTTGTTTAGCAAAGCTGTAATGCTCACTCGGTAGCGCAAACAACACTTTAGCGTATACGTTAAACACTTTACGCCAGCCATTACCGCAGTGCTGGTTTATGGTATTTATTTGCTCGTTTATTACAGGCTCAACACTGTGTAGAGTTGCAAAGTAGGGCATAGGCGGCGCTTTTGCCACATAAACGGCTACGCTAAAGGCTTGCTCACCTAAGCCAATTAGTTGCTCACTCACACTAGCTCGCCTTTTTTTGCGCTAAAATACGGTCGAGGTTATTGGCAAAGTTTTGGCGGTCGGTTTGGCTAAGCGGTGGTGGCCCGCCACTCATTTCTACGCCGCTTGAGCGCATGGTATCCATAAAGTCGCGCACGTTTAATAACGAGCGAATATTCTCTGGCGTGTAAAGCTCACCACGCGGGTTAAGTGCTTGGCCGCCGTTATCTATAACTTCACTGGCTAGCGGTATGTCGCCAGTAATAACTAAATCGCCTTTTTCTACGCGTTTTACTATTTCGTCATCGGCCACATCAAACCCGCTCGAAACCTGTACCCGGCTTATAAATTTTGAAGGCGGAATACGCATTGCATGGTTAGCTACTAAAATGGTTGGTGTTTGCGTGCGCTCTGCGGCTCTAAAAAGTATTTCTTTTATTACCACAGGGCATGCGTCGGCATCTACCCATATTTTCATGCTTAAATCTTTTAATTGCTCTAGTATTTGGCTGATCCTATAGCAATTTATTTTAATCGGCTAGCAAACTTTATTGGCTTAGAGCCGTACAAACAACATCACTTTTAAAAAGGAGCTTTCATGAAGGCCATTACGACTATTTTACTCATTACAGGGTTATTTTTACTCACCGCCTGCACAAGCGCACCTGAGGGCATTACTCCGGTTAAAAACTTTGACCTTGAGCAATACAAAGGTAAGTGGTACGAAATTGCCCGCCTAGATCACTCATTCGAAGAGGGTATGGAGCAAGTAACCGCGACTTACACCGTAAATGACGATGGCACAGTAAAAGTGCTCAACAAAGGTTTTATAACTAAAGAGCAAAAGTGGGATGAAGCACAGGGCTTAGCTAAATTTGTAGAAGGGACTGACACAGGCCATTTTAAAGTCTCGTTTTTTGGCCCATTTTATGGTGCTTACGTTATTTTTGAATTAGACCAAGACGACTACCAATATGCGTTTATTACAAGTTATAACCGCGACTTTTTATGGTTTTTATCGCGTACACCTACCGTTAGTGACGAGCTTAAACAACATTTTATAGCTAAAGCAAACAAACTAGGCTTTGCTACAGAGCAAGTTATTTGGGTTAAACAGTAGGTTATTTAGCTGCGTAAAGGGGCTTTACAGTTGTTGAGCAAATGATTGTTACAGCTGTAATAAAACGATCATCTCACTGTAAGGTAAGTTAAATATGTTAGGGCTATATTAGCTGCACTTGCAACGAGACATGCAAGTGTTGGACATACTGAATATCCCCCTATTGTTGGCAAGCTTTATAGCTTGCCATTTTTTTTGCCTAAAATTAATGGCTTTCTTTGGATCAGATTTTTACTAACTAAAGTGAATTTACTGCCAGTAATAGCCCTGATAAGCCAATCAGTAACATATTTAAAAAGCTAAATGGCTTAATCAACTTTTCTATAAAATTATAAAAAATCGTTATAATTAATATACTTAGCCCCATAAAGCCACAAAACAGTAAAGCACCGTATCCTTGCTGCGTAACCACACAGAACAATAAACTTAGTAAAATACTGATCCAGGCAACTATTAGCAGCAAATTACTTTGCAGCTTAGAGGGACGCGTTGTAAACACCGTTTTAAAATGCGCTGGCTTTGCCAAAGCAAAACCATTAAAAGCAAACAAACAGAGGCTAAAGCTTAGTAAATCAATCATGCTTTTTGCCTCTTTTTATTATCGGCTAGGCTATTAGCTGTTTTTTTAGATGCGCTAGAAGCAGTACGTAATTTTTCGGTTTGTACTAAAAACAGTATGCTAAACAGTAAAAATAACGCATCGAAAATAAACAAGGCCCATTGTTTATTAAGTAAGTAGCTCACTATATTGCCCTGTGTGGTGAGCGCATTTATTGCCGGTACACTCAAACACGCGAGGGCATTTATGGCTGCCATTACACGCCATTGCAGCCTATCGCGCTTTAAAAGTGCCATAACGGCAACCACTAACCATGCTAAAAAGAACGCTGTAACTTCTTTTTCACCACGCCCTGCTACGGTTGGACTAAGTAATCTATTGGCAATAAAAAAGGCGCAAGTAGCCAGTGGTAAGCCCATAATGGTGGCAAGGTTTAAACCTTCGACTAACTGTAAGCCAAATGAGGCTTTTCCCTTATTACGCTCGCGTATGCGTTTAGCCCACATTATGCAGCCAGAGCCAATCATTACACAGCCTGCAATACCGCCAAGTACGTATAACCAGCGCAGTAAAGGCGTAGCAAAGCGCCCTGTATGCATAGAGTTAAGTGATTCATAAAGTGCTTTACTACTGCTAAGTTCGTCATCAGTTTGTGCAACTAATTCGCCAGTAGCGCCACTAAACAAAAGCCGCGGAGATTGATCGCGAAGCGCCTTTGCAGGGCTCACCAATACCGTTACTGTTGAGGCGGCCATATTCGGTTTACTAACCTGAACACGCGTAATATCTGCACTAGGCCACTTAGTATAAACTTGATCCAAAATAGTGTTTATAGGGAGCAATTCTGCACTGCCTTGGGCGTTATTAGTCACGTTATTGCTAGGTGTTACATCGTAAAAAAAGTCACGCATACCCTTGTCATACGTCGTTAACGCAGGGTAGGGGAACAACATAAATATAAGCGTAATAATGCCTGTGTAGGTAATCATTAAATGAAACGGTAGGGCAAGTACCGAGCTTAAATTATGCGCATCTAACCAGCTACGAGTCCCTTTATTGCGCCTAAAAGTAAACATATCTTTAAATATGCGCTTATGAATAACCACGCCGGAAATTATTGCCAGCAGCATAAAAAAGCTGGCAAAACACACTACCCAGCGCCCTGTTATGGCATCTAAATAATAAAGCTGATAATGCAACCGGTAAAAAAAGTTACCACCTTTACTTTCAACAAAAGGAGGCAGCGCTTGCATGGTGTTTGGGTTTAATTGGGTATTTACAAACTGACTGCGGCGCTGCCCCGGCTCTTTAGGTTTTGCATAGCCATATACCAAATACGGTATTCGCTCTTCGGGCAAGGTAATACGCCAACTAGGGGAATTTGCAGCGTGCTGATTTAAGTAATCAAAGCCCTCAATAATTTGCTGCCTTTGCGCGGCTACTCTGTCGGTTTGGGCTTGCACATTGTGTATAGCCGGTTGATTCCACAAGTTTATTTCATCTCTAAAAAAGCTCGCTGTGCCTGCAAAAAATATTACGTAAATAATCCAACAGGTAAGTAAGCCCACCCAGGTATGTAGCCAGGTCATCGACCTAAAAAAACTGTCTTTCATAGCCAACCCTTCAGTAATGCCAATACAGCAACAAAAAAACCTGTGCTTAGTAAAATACTGATCCAAACAGTTTTTAACGACTTAACCGAAAACGCATAAATAAACACTGCGGCGTAAATTAAGATACTGATAGACACACACAGTAATACGGCATCTTGCTTAGGAATGGGCAGCAGTACACTTAATAATGAAATACACGCTGAGGTAAACGCATAGCCGCCCACTATGGCAATAATAAAACGCAAAAATACTAACACTCTATAGCTTTGTGGCACTTTTAAAAGCGCAGCTAGGTTAGTTTTTGTAAAAGGTGCTATGTGCAGAGGTGCCTGCATAGTTAACAAATCCCTTATTCAAATACGAGGATAAAAATAAGGCGTTATTATAAAGCTTACAAATACAAAAGATAGCGATTCTCATTTGTATATTCTAGTTAATTTAACATTAGTGCCTAGCATGTTAGTAAAATACTGATCTCTGCCGTTTTAGGGTTATTGCTTAGCTAATTACGAAGGTTTACAGTGGTCAATACTGGCAAGCCAATGAGTAAATTTAAAATGAGCAACCACGAAAAACTAAATTATGTAGAGTTTCCCGCGTGCGATTTAACAGCCACAAAAAGTTTTTTTACTAACGTGTTTAACTGGCAATTTATCGACTATGGCCCAGAGTATACGGCGTTTAGCGGCCAAGGGCTTGATGGTGGCTTTTTTAAAGCACCGCTTAAATCACTTACTCAACATGGGGCCGCACTGCTGGTGTTTTACAGTAACGACATTAACACAACCTATAAAAAAGTAGCGCAATATGGCGGCAAAATAGTAAAACCTATTTTTGAGTTCCCCGGTGGCTGCCGCTTTCATTTTACCGAGCCGAGTGGTAACGAATTTGCCGTATGGTCAGAAAAACAATAAATATATCAGATAATTAGTTGTTATTTTTAGATGAGATCACGATTTTACCAACTAATAACTAATTTGAGTAAAATAAACCGATTTTTTACCAACTCATTAGGTCTAAATGGCCATTTAGAACAAAACTTAAGCATTTAAGGCCAGATTTATATGGATCCGATCAATTTAATTGAGCAAGTTAGTAAATGCGTGATCTGTGAACCTCATTTACCGTTAGGTGCTCGCCCCGTTATACAATTTAATGCCAATGCGCGTATTTTAATTGCCGGCCAAGCACCGGGCATAAAAGTACACGAAACTGGCAAGCCCTTTAACGACGCCAGCGGAAACCGCCTACGCGAATGGCTTGGGCTAAATGTTGATGAGTTTTATGATCCGCAAAAAATAGCTATTTTACCTATGGGCTTTTGTTACCCTGGTAAAGGTAAGTCGGGCGACTTACCCCCGCGTAAAGAATGTGCACCCGCTTGGAGAGCGCAATTACTGGCCGCTCTGCCAAATTTAGAGCTTACAATCGTGCTCGGTAAATACGCGCAGGCTTATCATTTACCGCATACTAAAAACAGGCCCTTAACCGAGTTAGTAAAATCGTGGCGTGAGTATTGGCCGGAGCATTTGGTGCTACCACACCCAAGTCCACGCAATAATATTTGGCTTAAAAAGAACCCGTGGTTTGCACAAGATGTACTGCCAGAACTTGCTGGGCGCGTTGCTGCAATATTAAATAAAGAACCACAATGAACAACTATAAATCAAACGGTTATATGCTTGTAAAGGGGCTTTACAGTACCAAAGAGCTAAATAAAATTAAGCCAGCAATTAATGCATTTCATACACAGTGGAAGGCTAATAACCGTGAGTTTTATCAATCCCGTGCCATTAATAGCTCAGGCATAACAAATAGTGAGTATTTAACGGCGCAGCAAAACGAAGCCTTATTTAGTTTAATAGCTGATAACAAATTAATTAAGCGTGTAAAACAGGCGATTAGTGAGCCACTGTTTTTAAATACTCAGTTATTTTTTAATCCCGTTAATGTTACACAAAAAAATTATTGGCATCGCGATATGCAATACCATTTAAATGTGCAAGAGCAACAAGCTGCGTTAAACGGGCCCGACGTAGTGCACTGCCGGTTAGCCCTTGAAGACGAGCCAGGTATAGAGCTTGTGCCCCACTCGCATAAAAATTGGGATACACCAGAGGAGCTAAATGTACGTTTTGCAAAAAATAATAAGCTGCCAAGCGATAACCTAACTACAGGCAAAGTTATTAAACTTAATGCAGGTGATTTACTGTTGTTTTCAGCCAATATGATTCACCGAGGCTTATACGGCAAAAACCGCTTAGCACTGGATATTATTTTTTGCGAAAATGCACCACAGCTTACTGCCTTTATCAATGCAGCAAACACCCCAAGCTCGGCAATCGCTAATAAAACCGATAACCCACTGGTATTTTTTAACCCGCTTTAAACCAAATATGACCCCCTTTAGCACAACACTTTTTCGCTTAACTATAAATATTACTAATAGCGCTGAATAAATAAACATCACTGTTATTTATTTTAAGACTCGTCAGTATGAAATAGACGCAAAATTATCCAATAAAAATAACCTATATAATGGAGTTGCAGCTATGACAACTGAACACACACAGTCACACACACGTTTAAAACCTAGTTTTTTAAAACAAAAAACACTTACTTTATTTACGCTCAGCGCATTAAGCGTGGGTATGGCACAAGCTGGCGAGCAAAAAGTAAATAAAAGTGAGCTTGAAACCATTACCGTCACCTCGCAAAAGCGAATTTGCGATTAAAAGCGAGCCGTTTTTTAGACGTTTTTCGTTATTTTTTATGCTCGCCATGATAGCCGCGTTAGTAATAAAAGAACGCGCCTTACTGGCAAGCTCGTTTGATGCTGTATTTTGGGCCTGCCTTGCATTAAATATTGGCTCAATGGTCATTGGCTTGCTCATAGCTAAGCTTTCAAACCTTAATCTGACCGATTCACTAACACTTGGGATTGAGGTAGGGATTCAAAACGCATCGCTGGCTATTTTAATTGCTATAAGCTTTTTAAATAAGCCCGAATACGCAGTAACGGGCGGTGTATATGGCCTTGCCATGTTTATTGGGCCGCTATTATTAATTGCTGGGCTTAAGTTTAAAAACAAACGCTTTGTAAACGCTTAAAAAATAATGCGAAGCGCCAAATTTAGTTCACTAAGTTTGGCGCTTTTTTTATAGCTATTAACGTTTAAAAATATGCTGTATTTGCCCGCGTAACCATACTAAAGCGTCGTCTTTATCAGTACTTTGATGCCAATATAAATGCTGATAAATAGCAGGCATAGTAGTGGGCACGGGGCGTGCTATTAGCGTGTCGTCTAGCAATTGACTGGCAACCATTGAAGGTAAAGTAAGTAAAAATGGCGCGTCTTTTATTACCTCTTTCGCGGCAAAATAATTTTGACAACGTATAGCCACCTGCCTATTAAAACTCAATTGCAATAACGCAATATCTTCAATAACAGTGCCGGTTGCTCGATTAGATACCGCAACATGCTTAGCCGCTAAATAATTGTCTATATTGAGTTGGTTTTTAAGCGGGTGGTTTTTTTTCATGAGTACACAAAAGTGATCACTTGAGAGAACAGCGTGGCTAATGGGCGCTTTTATTGGCCGTGCTACATCAATTGCCATATCTATTTGATGATTAGCTAATTGCTTATGCATATCTTCACGGCTTAATTTTACGCTCGCTAAGCTTGCATTGGGAGCATGTTTTGCCAGTGCAAGTTGCAATTTAGGCAAAACAATAGGCTCTATTGCATCGTGCAGGGCTATTTTAAAAGTTTGCGCTGTGGTCGCTAAATTAAAATCACCGCAGGCTTGTAGCACTTGGCGTAATTTTTCGAGTAAATCTATTAGCTCGGGTGCCATACGTTGGCACGCAGGGGTGGGCAGCATTAATTGCCCTTGGCGCTCAAATAACGGGTCGTTTAATACACTGCGCAAACGTTTTATAGCATGGCTAACTGCTGAGGGCGTTATGTATAGCACCTTTGCGGTTTCGCTCATGTTTTTTTCACGGTATAGGCATTCAAATATTTTAAGTAAATTTAAATCCAACTGCTGAATATTTTTAGCTTCAATCATTATTACCCGCTCACACTATGAATGCAATTCACACTTAACTGGTAATATATTTCATTTAATTCATTGGGGCGAATGTTTTATGCTGGGTTAACTAAAAAATAAACAGGCAACCCTAATGAACTTTGAGCCAAGCCAAAAAAGCCAAAACTACCTAAAGCGTGTAACCGCCTTTATGGATGAGCACGTATTGCCTATTGAGCAAGCAGTAGCTGCACATAACCATGCTAAAAATAATTCAAACGATTGGACCACTTGGCAACTAAGTGAGCACATTGAGCCATTAAAAGCGAAAGCAAAAGCCGCTGGCCTGTGGAACTTATTTTTACCCGATGCAGAACTAGCACAAGGTTTAACCTGCTTAGAGTACGCCCCTATTGCAGAGCAAATGGGTAAATGTTTATTTGCATCAGAAATATTTAATTGTAATGCCCCCGACACCGGCAATATGGAAGTGCTTTATCATTTTGCAAATGATGAGCAAAAACAGCAGTGGTTAACCCCATTATTAAATGGCGATATTCGCTCAGTATTTGCCATGACCGAACCCGATGTCGCTTCATCAGATGCGACAAACATGCAAGCAACCATAGATGTTGATGGCGACGAGCTTATTTTAAATGGCAAAAAATGGTGGACCACCGGCCTTGGTCATCCTAATGCACAGGTGGCTATTTTTATGGGACTTTCTAACCCCGAAAACGATAAACACAGCCAGCATTCAATGGTACTTGTGCCGCTAAACACACCCGGTGTAAACATTAAGCGTATGCTAAGTGCCTGTGGCGATTTTGATGCCCCCTACGGCCACGGCGAAATGGAGTTTAATAACGTACGCGTACCAAAACAAAATCTTATTTTAGGGTTAGGCAAAGGCTTTGCCATTGCACAAGGGCGCTTGGGGCCTGGGCGAATTCATCATTGTATGCGCGCAATTGGCGCAGCAGAGCGCTGTTTAGAGCTCATGATTAAACGCGGGCTATCGCGCAGCGCTTTTGGTAAACCCTTACTTAAATTAGGCGGTAATTTAGAACGTGTAGCGCAAGCGCGTATGGCAATAGATCAAGCCCGATTATTAACCCTGCACGCGGCATGGAAAATAGACACCCAAGGCGTTAAACACGCCATGACCGAAATATCGAGCATAAAAGTAGTAGTGCCTAATATGCTGCAAATGGTCTCAGATATGACAATACAAGTGTTTGGTGGCGCTGGGGTGTCGAGCGACTTTCCTATTGCCTCGTTTAATGCAATGGGGCGTATTTTACGCCTTGCAGATGGCCCAGACGAAGTACATATGGGCATGGTTTCGCGCCTCGAACTTAACAAATACCGCTAAGGCAACACCATGAAAACACGACTAATAATAACAGGTGGAGCAACAGGGCTGGGTAAAGCGTTAGCCCTGAGTTACGCAAGTAATTTGGGCGCTAACTTACAAATTTGTATTGCCGATATAAACGCCGAGCGTGCAGCCATAACCATTAGTGAGCTGCAAGCACTAAAAAGCGATGCCTTTTTTTACGCCTGCGATGTAACCAAGCAAGCAGATGTAAAGGGGCTTTACGATATTATCCAAACCAAGTGGCAGGGCGTAGATATTGTTATAAATAACGCAGGCGTTGCCACGGGCGGCTCGCTTGAGGGCGAATCGCTTGAGCAATGGCAGTGGATTATGGATATTAATTTGCTCTCTATGGTGCGGGTGTGCCAAGCGTTTTACCCCGCATTTAAGCAACAAGGCGGTGGCTACTTTATTAATATAGCCTCACAAGCAGGGCTTACCCCTATTCCGTTTATGAGCAGTTATAACGCTGTAAAAGCGGCGGTTATAGGCTTTAGCGAAACCCTAAAGCTCGAACTCGCCCACGATAATATAGATGTAAGTGTTGTGTGCCCGAGCTTTTTTAAAACCAATCTTGATGAATCCATGCGCACCAGCGAGCCGGCCATGAAAACCATGCTTAACCGTGCCTTTGAGCGCTCCCCCATAAACGCAGAGCAAGTTGCCGATATTATTTATCAGCAGTCGCTTAAGCGCCCATTTTTAATTTTGACCCATAAATTAGGTAAACAGGCCTTTTTAATGAAAAAACTACTCCCCATTGAGTGGTACATTAAAAACATGCTGAAAAAAACACGCTCTATGCAACGTTTAAAATCAAAATAATAAAGGCTAGCAATGAACACACAATTATTAGATCAAGCCAAAAACGTACGCCAAGGCGAAGAGCTCGACACACAAAAAGTAGATGCCTGGCTTAAACAGCACCTTACACAGCTAACTGGCGAGCCAAGTGTTACTCAATACGCAGGGGGGGCATCAAACTGGACCTACTGCCTAGAGTACCCAGAGCAATCGCTTATTTTACGCCGTGCGCCCAAAGGCACCAAAGCCAAAGGCGCACACGATATGGCCCGTGAATATAAGCTGCAGCAAGCGCTAAAACCAGTTTACAGCTATGTGCCAAACATGGAGGCGTTTTGCGACGATGAAAACATACTCGGCACCGACTTTTACGTTATGGAAAAGCTTACGGGTATTATTCCGCGTAAAAATTTACCACGCGGATTAACCCCCACGCCCGAGCGCACTAAAAAGCTGTGCGAAAACGTACTCGACTGCCTAGTAGAGTTACACAAAGTAGATTACAAACAGGCCAATTTAAGCCATTTAGGCAAAGGCGAAGGCTACACCCAGCGCCAAATTAGCGGCTGGAGCGAGCGCTTTACTAAAGCCAAAACTTGGAATGTACCCAGCGGTAAAAAAGTCATTAAGTGGCTTGAAAACAATATGCCAAGTAACGAGCGTATTTGCATAACACATAACGATTTTAGGTTTGATAACGTTGTGCTTGATGCAAACGACTACACCAACGTACTGGGTATTTTAGATTGGGAACTTGCCACCCTTGGCGACCCACTTATGGATTTGGGCAATACATTGGCTTACTGGGTAGAGCCAGGAGATGACTTTTTAGCCCAAGCCACGCGCCGTCAACCCACTCACTTAGAGGGTATGCTAACGCGCAAAGAAGTAGTAGCCTACTACTGTAAAAAAATGAATATAACCGTAGATGACTTTACCTTTTACGAAGTGTACGGGCTATTTAGACTTGCCGGCATTGTGCAGCAAATTTATTACCGCTATCACCATGGGCAAACTAAAAACCCCGCCTTTAAACACTTTTGGGTGTTTGTACATTACCTTTTATGGCGCTGTAAAAAAGCCATTAACAACCAAGGTAAAGTCTAATGTGTATTTTATATTTAGTACGCCACGGGCAGGCTAGTTTTTCGGCTGATAATTACGATACGCTCTCAACAAAAGGGCAACAGCAAGCCACACTACTGGGTGAATATTTAGCACAAAAGCAGCTTAAGCCCGATGCTTTATTTGCTGGCAGTATGCTGCGCCATAATCAAACCGCAGAGCTGAGTTTAGCAAGTGCTAATAATACGCCAGTGGTAATAAACGATGCGCGATTAAACGAGTACGATCACGAACATATTTTAGCCGTTTATAACCCACAGCTTGCCACCCCAAGCCAAGTTCGCGCGGCACTTAGCAAGCAAGCCGAGCCTATGGAATACTTTAAAACGGTATTTATTAGCGCCATACAGCAGTGGGTACTCAATCCCGACAGCACTCAATATAACGAAAGCTTTAATGCATTTACTGCGCGTGTACTTGGCGCGCTTGAACAAATAGCCAATGAAAACCACGGTAAAAAGGTACTTATTTATACCTCTGGCGGGCCTATTAGCATTATAACCAGCCATTTAATGGGGCTAAAGCTCGAGCGCTTTATTGATATTAATTGGAGCTTAGTAAACGCAGGCGTAACCAAAGTAGTGGCGCGCGGCAAAGGAAAAAATCAAAAATTAACGATAAGCAGTTTAAACGAGCATCACTTTTTAGAGTGCCACCCACAACAAAAATTAATTACATACACCTAAGGAGCTAATTATGCGCAAAAACATACTAATAACAGGTGCAAGTTCAGGCTTAGGCAAAGGCATGGCAAAAGAGTTTGCAAAACAAGGTTGTAATCTTGCTTTATGTGCTCGGCGCTTTGAGCTATTAGAGCAGCTAAAAAGTGAGCTTGAACAAATAAACCCAAATATAACCATTAGCATAAAAGTGCTTGATGTTAACGACCACGAGCAAGTATTTAGCGTATTTAACGCCTTTAAAGATGAGCTTAACGGCCTTGATAGAGTGATTATAAATGCTGGTATGGGTAAAGGGGCTTCTATTGGTACGGGTTATTTTAATGCCAACAAACAAACCGCACAAACTAACTTTGTGGCCGCACTTGCGCAGGCTGAGGCCGCAATGGAAATTTTTAGAGCGCAAAACCATGGTCATTTAGTGACTATTTCATCTATTAGTGCTGTGCGTGGTTTTAGGCGCGCCATGACCGTTTACGCTGCTACTAAAGCGGCTATTACCTCATTAAGTGAGGGCATACGCATAGATGTAATGCACACGCCTATAAAGGTAAGCTGTGTACATCCAGGTTTTATAAGAAGCGAAATAAACGAAAAAGTAAAAACAGTGCCGTTTATTGTTGATACCGAAACTGGCTGCAAAGCACTGATAAAAGCAATAAATAAAGAAAAAGCCAACAGCTTTGTGCCAAGCTGGCCGTGGGCGTTTTTACATTGGGTTTTACGCATAGCACCACTAAGTACAATTCGTAAAATGTCGTAAGGTTTTTAAATTTTAGGCATTAAAAAAGGTGGCAAATGCCACCTTTTATGTACGTGTTTACTTAACCTCGGTTTAGGTTATTTGTACAATTATAGTAGTGCAAAAATCTTTTGTAGCTGTGGCATGTACTCGCTCACAAGCTCAAGGTTGTTTTCGCTTACTAGTGGGTCTGTAGATTCTTCAGCCGCGCTTGAAGCCTTACCAAACGAGCCCATTAACGAGCTAGCGTCACTGCTTTTAGCACTTTTAAGGCTTTGCAGGCCACCCATTACTTTATTTGCTGTTTCTTGGTTTTCAGCTGAAAGACCCGATTTAAGGTTTTCGATGTAAGCCATAGATACTTCTGAGCCAACAGATACTAATTCTTCAGGCGAAAAACCGTAACGGTTAGTAATATCGGCAAAGCTTTTATATAAGCCTTGCTCTTTAATCATGCTTAATGCGCTATTAGCAAGAGAGCTTTGCTCTTCAACATTTTGATCAGCAGAGCCACCTAGCATGCTTGCTAAATCTAGGTTTTTTAACGAATCTTGGCTGTTAGCCCAGCTAGAAACAGCCGGCAGTGCTTTCATGTAGCTTTGTAATTGGCCTTCGCTAATATCTTCAGCAAGGCTTGAAAAACTCATTGCTAGTAAGCTAAGTGATAAAATTATTTTTTTCATTGGGCGTTTCCTATTATTTAATTAAAGCCATTAAAAACTAAATGTAAGCGCTTGCCAATACATAACTAAAGTATTAGGTGTATTTAGGCTATAAAGTAGTATAAATACTTTAAAGTTCTATAACTTAAGCTGATTCAGCACAAATATAGTTACAAATGTTATACTGCATTTTTGTCGATAAGAGCTGAACGTAATGTTAACTATTTCAAATACTGTCACTATAGATGAATGGGAACTAGAGCTAACTGCTATACGTTCGCAAGGTGCCGGTGGCCAAAACGTTAACAAAGTAGCCAGCGCCATTCATTTACGCTTTGATATTAACCGCTCAAAGTTACCCGATTTTTACAAAGAACGTCTATTAAAGCTAAACGACTCTCGGATCACCAAAGAGGGCGTGGTGGTAATTAAAGCCCAAAGCTTTCGCACCCAAGAGCTTAACCGAGAAGATGCACTAAAACGTTTAAAAGATTTAATTTTAAGCGCAACCAAGGTAAATAAAGCCCGCCGGGCAACCAAGCCAAGCCAAGCCGTAACTCGCAGCGCAAGCGCATGGATAAAAAAACCAAACATGGGCAAACCAAAGCCCTGCGCGGTAACATTAAGTTATAACTCACTAAGTTTATATGGCTTTACAGTAAAGTATGCTTAATTTACGCCTACAGCTAATAGTTAACCGTAGGCGTGAGTGGGTTATTCGTAGGTATGATGGCGGGTGGCACTAAAGCGATTTAATATATGGTGCATTACATACACCGCAGATAAACTGGCCACAATAGCCACCGCAACAGAGCTAAAGCGATACATGGCACTATAAACAAGGTCTTGCCCGGGACCTAGTGAGTTGCCAAACAAAATACCAAACGTGGTTAACACACCAAACCCTATGCCCGGTGCGCCGCCGCCAATAATATGAAAACGGCTAAATACAAACGATAACGTCCACAGTATAAGCACCGGAAACAACAAAAAGTCAGAGTGATTATACAATAACACTTGCGCCAACAGCGCGGCATTACAGCCAATTAATGTACCAATAGCGCGCTGCCAACCGGCCATACCTGCGGCTTTCCAGCACAGCGAAAACAAAATTAATACCGATGAGGCTTGCGCCGATATTGAATCTTGTAAATCGAGTACTTGAAACGCCACAAACGAAAGCGTAGCAACCGTTGCGCATAATAATACCTCATGGCGAATACTTTCTTTAGCTTTAGCGGGTACCGCTCTCACGGCACGCGCGGTTACATCAGGAAAAACACCATGCATAACAAACGCTATAACAATAGAGAGAACAGTAGCCAAACCATTACTTAAAATAAGCGGGTATACACTACTTGTACCGGTTACATAGCTTGAAAAGTGCAGCTGAATCGACAACCCAACCACGCCTAGTGCGCCAAATAAAAAAGCCGCACCTGAGCTCATTTGATAAAACAAAAAGCAAAACGCTAAAAATACGATAATGGTCATCAGTACCGGAAGGTGCGAAAACAAGCCCTGCATTATTAAAACCATTGGAATACTAATGGCGGCACTGGCTAAAAACTGGCGCACAATGCTTTTATTTAACACCGGTACTAAACCAAGTAGCAACATAGGGTAAACAGTAAAAAATATACCGTATGGCCAGTTCATTAATTTACTAATAGTAAACCCTATGGTGCAACCACCGGCTATGCGCAGCGCTTGGCGTAAACCGTTTGAGTCTAATTGCGGTGCTTGGCTAACAGCTTGAGTCATACGGCCTCCATTAATAAATGTAGTGTAGCCAGCTAATAAACCTAATTTGAGCCGACGCTAACCATTGCCCAATTGTTGACTCTGGCAATAGTTGCACAGTGGCACGGGCACCACTTGGCATATTAGCAATTAATTTAGCATTATCTGGCATCACTAAATGAATACGCTGGCGCTGAGCATCGCGCACCCAACGATTACTGGTTTCGGTACTACTAAGCGAGCCATTTGCACTGAGTTGCCCATCGCTTACGCCTGCCTCAAACGTGCTTATATGCGCGTTGTAAACCTCACCTGGGCGGCTATCAAATACCACTCGCGCCAAACTACCTGGTTTCATATTTAGTAATGATTTTTCTCTAAAATCGGCAACAAGGTCGGCCTTATTAGCCACTATAGCTAAAAGCGGGCTACCCGTTACCGCATATGCGCCATCAAGTAGTTGTAAGTTAGAAACCACACCAGCGCTTAGCGCACGCACTTGGGTGTACGATAAGTTAAGCTCGGCTTGTGCTAATTGGTTTGCAGCATGGCGAAGCGCTAAGTTTTGCGCGCCGCTTTCGCCGCGGGCAAGTACTGCTTCTGCCAATTGCGCTTCTAATGAGGCGACATTTGATTTACTTGCTTGAAAGTTAGCTTTAATACTTTCAAGCTCTTGCTCTGAAATAGAGCGCTGCTTAAATAATGCTTCGCCACGGTTATTAAGTAATTGCTGTTCGTGCAGCTTTGCCTTGGCCGCCGAAATTTGCGCCTCGAGTGCTTTTACATTGGTATCTAAACGTTTGTTTTGTAATTTAGCGTCGTCAAGGGCGAGCTGTGCCTGCTCTAGCGCTAATTTATACGGGCCTGAGTCTATTTCAAACAATACATCGCCAGCTTTTACGGTTTGATTATTATTAACCAATACCTTAGTAACACGGCCACTTATTTGCGGGGCAATTTGCACCACAGGATGATAAACCCGCGCTTGCGGCGTTACCGGCATAAACATGTCGGCAATTAAATAGTAAATAAATATAACAACAAAACCCGCTAACGAAAGCCTTACATAACGAGTAAATTTTTGATCTGGTGTCATTGTGTCTCTTACTCTTTACTTTGATTTTTAATACAGTTTAGTGCGTTTTTTTCCATATTGACGATGCCATAAGCAAGCTCATCGAGTTGCTGTGTGCTTAGCCCGCTGTATAGCTGGCTTTTAATATCAATGAGTTTTTCGTTTAGCGACTGTAAAATTGCCCCACCTTGCTCGGTAAAGTAAATTTTTTTACTGCGTTTATCGTGCTCATCAACTTTACGGGTAATTAATAGCTGCTCTTCTAATTGCTTTAATGTGCGAGTAAGCGAGGGCATTTCTATTCCTAAACTCTGCGCAAGCTCAAGCTGCGTTATGCCCTCGCCCAACATATTTATATGGGTTAGCGCCGTCCAGCGCGATTGCGTAAGCCCTAAAGGTTCTACAGCTAAAGTGATGGCCTCGCGGCACAGCCTATGAACCCGCCCCATGTTACCAATAATGGTTAAATCGAGCGTTTCGTGAAAAGGTTTTTGAGTAGTCATAACCACCTCAAATTAGTTAGCATGCTAAGTATTTTAGCATTAGTTAGCGTGCTAAGTAAATATTGAGGGGTGTTGCAAATAAAAAAGCCCCAATTCTGGGGCTACATAAATTTGTGGATTTAAAAATTAAGGAGGTTAGCAGGGGAGTATTGGTCGGTAAGCACTTTTGTATTGGCAGGCCAATCTTGCTTGTTTTTGGTACTTTGCATGTAGGTACTAATTGCTTTTAAATCTACATCGTATTTTTTTAAACGCGGGTTAAGTGCTTTAATACGCTGATTAATTTGCGCCTCAGTAGGCATAGAGTTTACACCCGCTAAAATAATACGGTTAGAGCGATTAGCACGGCTTACGTTAATAAAATCGCCAAACACGGCGTGGTAAGTTGCCGACTCATGTTCGTATAATTTACTGCTCGAAAACGTATTAGCGGCAATTACACCGCCCTCGGCCAATACGCTTTTTACCTCTTCAAAAAACTCTTTGGTGAGTAAGTGCTCAGGAATATAATCGCCGTTAAACGCATCAAGAATAATCCAATCGTACTTTTGCTTTTTAATGGCTGCGCGCTTTATAAATATACGCCCGTCTTGCACGCTTGAGGTGACCACATCGTTTTCTATAAAGTTAAAATAGTTACGGGCTACTTTTAAAACAGCGGGATCTATTTCAACATTATGAATTTTAGCTGCAGGGTAAAGCGCATGAATGACATTAGAAAGCGTACCGCCACCTAGGCCAATAATAAGCACATTTTTAGGGTTGTCGGTTACTAAAAGGCTGGCAAACGTAAGTTTTGTGTAGTTAAAAACCAGTTTGTCGGGGTTGTTTTTGTACATACAACTTTGGCTGGTTTGGCTACTTTTTGTATTAAATTTTAAGCAGCGAAGGTCATGTGTTTCATCAACAATAATATTGCGATATAAAGAACGCTCCTCGTGCACCACATTACTGTGCGCCGCAACCGAAAACAGTACCGCTAAAAATAATAAACAGTTACGCATGGGCAAGCTCCTTATTACCAGCAAGGCTATTAACAGTAATTGCCAGCACACCTAACAGGCCCAAGGTTAATGCAAAGGCACTTATAATGGTGTTTACATCAAACGCCAGTACAAAGTAAAACGAGGTAATAATAGTCCCTAAGGCGCTGCCCAACGTGCTTACAAAATATAAAATACCCGCCACTTGGCCACTTTTATGGCTGTCGGTGACTAATAAACGCACCGAGTAAGGCGAGATCATGCCTAAAATAACGGTAGGAATAAAAAACAAAGCCGTAGAGGCAAGTAACGAGCCGTAGCGTGTATCTTCAATGTGGGTAAAAATAAATTCCATTATTGGCTGCGAAAAAAGCGCAATAGGCACCACCATAATACTGGCAGTTAAAAATATTAAGCCATATTTTGTAAGCGATGCATTTTTAGTACTTAGCTTACCGCCGAGTAAATACCCAAAAGAAAGGCTAAGCATAAATACGGTAATTATGCTGCCCCAAATGTGCACACTACTGCCAAAAAAAGGCGCTAAAATACGCCCGCCTAATAGCTCAATACCCATAATGCAAAAGCCACTGCAAAAGGCTAAAAAATAGATTAACGCGTTTGTTTTTATACTCATGTAATTATCGTTATGTAACCTAAAGAGATCTCCATACTAACGTGATGGCGGGGCAGTCGCTAGTGCATTAATTAATCGCTCTGTGATTTTTTAAAAAGTTGTTTTGTTATAAAGTAACGCATGCTAAACTTATTGTTATAACATAACACCTTCGATTTCCCTATTATCATGAAGTATTCTTTAATTTATTTAGCCTGCTTAGGCATAAGTGCGCAAACAGTGGCGCAAGAGCAAAACGACGAAATTGAAAAAATATCGGTTACTTATAAACAAGCATACCGTGGCGACATTCCTCAAAAGCAAATGCCGCAATCTATTGTAAGTGTTAGCAGTGCTGCGCTTGATCAAAAAGGCATTACTAAATTACAAGACGCGCTCGATTTTTCAGCCAGTATTTCGCGCAAAAATAACAGTGGCGCATTATGGGATAGCTTTTCTATTCGGGGCCTTTCGGGTAACGAAAACATGCCATCGGGATATTTAATTAATGGCTTTAGCGGTGGGCGTGGTTTTAGCGGCCCGCGTGATGTATCTAACATTGATTACATTGAAGTACTAAAAGGCCCTGGCTCAGCACTTTATGGGCGCTCAGAGCCCGGCGGTACTGTAAATATTGTGACTAAAAAACCTCAGTTTGAGCCGCAAGGTGAGCTAAAACTAAGCTTAGGCAACGACAGTTTTAATCGCGTTGAAGGCGATTACACAAACGGCATTAACGACACCACCGCGTTTAGAATAAATGGCGCGTGGCAAGATAGCGACAGCTACCGCGATGAGGTGTACACCAATAAAAAGGTAATTACGCCGTCTATTTATCATCAAATAAACGCATCAACCAGTGTGACTTATGAGTTTGAATACGTAGATTTAGCGCAGTTATTTGACCGTGGTGTTGTCGTACTCGATAACGATTTTGACACCGTACAAAGCTCGCGCTATTTAGGTAACCCAAACGATGGCGACACGCAGGTGTATTCGCGCGGGCACCAAATTACTTTAAATCACGATATTAACGATGAATGGTCGTTAGTGGCCGGTGCAAACTACCGTAGCTCTACGTTAACGGGGTTTTCGTCAGATGCTGAGCTTTCGCCATCGCGCCAATCGTTATTTGACGATGGCCGCACACTTACTCGCCAGCAGCGTTATCGCGACTACGAAGTAGAAGATTTAAGTGTAAAGTTTGAGTTAAGCGGCAGTGTAGACACAGCCGGTATTACGCACCATATGTTAATAGGTGCCGATGCATACAAGTACGATTTGCGCACTGCGCTTTCTCGCTATCGAGGCGGTAACGGCACTTATACTGTTGATATTTTTGAGCCAAATTACGATGTAGAACGCCCAGCAGTAAGCCTGCTTTACGAAAACGACGAAGAGCAAAAAGCATACGGTATTTATGTTCAAGACCAAATGGATATTACCGACAAATTTAAGCTATTAGTAGGCCTAAGGTTTGACAGCGTTGACCAAGACATTTTAGAAACCAACAGCGGCGTGTTTTCAACAAGCTCTGAAAGCCAAATAAGCCCTCGTGTTGGCGTAGTGTACGAGCTAAATAATGCTCTCACCTTTTACAGCAGTTACTCAGAAGGCTTTTTACCACTGAGCGGCACAGATGCAAGCGGCGACCCCTTTGGCTTTGAATACAGTGACTCGTTTGAGGTTGGCGCTAAGTTTGAATACTTAGGCATAAACGGTACTGTGGCATTTTTTGATGCGTCTAAAAGTAACATGTTAGTGGCAGACCCTGTAAACGTTGGTTTTTCAGCGCCTATTGGTAAAGCCGATAGTAAAGGGTTTGAGCTTGATTTAAACACCTATATTACTGATGCAACGGCGTTTAACTTATCGTACGCCTACATAGACTCCACCACAGCAAACGACATTATAAATGCAGATTGGGGCGTGCCAATTGAAAAAGGCAGCCCGCTGGTTAATGTACCAAAAAATAACTTAAACCTTACGCTTAGCCACCAAACAGCATTAATGGGCAAAGAGCTTGAGTTTGGTGCAAGTTACCAATACACCAGCAGCCGTTTAGGTGATGCCGCCGATTTAAGCTTTAGGCTACCGAGCTACCAATTAGTAGGCGTTTTTGGCCAAGTTAATTTAACCGAGCAAACCGAGCTTAATATAAGTGTTAATAACATTTTTGATGAAGATTACGCCGAAAGCAGCTACAACGCTTTATGGGTTTACCCAGGTGCGCCAACTCAATTTAAAATGTCGTTAGCGTATAATTTTTAATAGCTAGCAAATTAAAGTTTTCATCCTAAAGCGTCTTAATGTAGTGGTTAAGGCGCTTTATATTTTTAAGCCCTTTTTTATAAAGAATGCATAAGTTTATTAAGCCAACCATCGGCCTTTGATGGTTTGTATATCATTACAATGCTTTCACTGTAGTGACTGTTAACCCCCTTTACAGTTAATTTTGTAAGCCCTAAATCATCAATCACAAAGTTAGGTAAATACGCCAACGCCAAGCCACTTTGAACCACCTCTATTAATGCACTGTAATCGCTACATCTAAATACAATATTGCGCGGTGCAATATTATCTTGCCAGCCGTCGGAGCCTGTTCCTTGCTCTAAGCCGCACAGGGGTGAAAACAAAGGACATGCAAAAGCCGCCTGCAGTAATTGGTTTTTATTAAGCGTTAAAGAGCCAGTTTGTACTAGCTGATGCGAAGCATGCGCAGCCACACTAAACCCAGTATTAAATACATCAACCGCCACTAAATTAGCGTGTGAGCTGTTATTTAATGCCTCACGAGTTACTAGCGCAATATGCGCAGCGCCTGATGCAACTTGGCTTATGGCTTCACCTTCAAACACATTATTAATACGTACCGAGCAGGGCAGGTTACTAAGGGGTGTAAGCAGCTTTTTAAGGCCACTTTTAAGTAAAATAGCAGGGCCTGCAATAACTGCATTAAATTTATGATTATCGCTTTTAAAACGGCTAGTAAGCTGCTGGTAATTATGTACTAAATCACTACTGTGCTTAACAAACTCTTTGCCTTTATCATTAAGTACCAAGGTTTTGCCCACACGATTAAACAGCTCCGTGGCTAAGTTTGCCTCAACCTTTTTTAGCGTTTTAGACAGCGCCCCTGGGGTAATATTAAAATGCTTAGCGGTTGTGTGCAGGTTTTGCGAACTCGCCATATGAATTACTTTTTCAATGTCATCTAAATGCATAGCGCCAAACCGTATTGATTAAAAGGAAACAACTAACAACTTATTATCGATTATTTATACATAAAAATCAGCTTATAGTGACGCTATATTTATTTTTGAGCATTAACATGCAACACATACTGCTAATTTTTATTTTATTTTCAAGCGCAGCACTAGCAAGCGACCCTGAGCACAAGGCACACAACACACATAAAGCCTACAGCTATGTGGGGGTTCATGGCATGGCGCTTATATTAGCCGGCGATAAAGTACTTGCCAGCCACATGCCTTTATACGCCCCCCCACACAACTACCAAATAGTGTACGAAGTAACTACCAATGACACCCATCTTAAAATAATCAAAAAAGCACTAAACGAGTCACTAAAAAAACAAACTCAGATCACCATTTTACCAACCAAATTTGATTTAAATTTATTAATAAATAAGCTGACACCCACATTAAATACCACTGTGTTTAATGGCCATTTTGAGCGCGGAGGTACGGCTTTGTTTTCGACAAAGCTGACCTTTAAAAATCCGTTATATGTAAAAAAGATCGCTGTAACACAACCTGAAAAAGAAGAGTTTGATTTAATAAAGGTTTCAGCAGAGCAAGGCTTGATAATTCATAAAATACAAAGTAAACCAAGTTATGACTCACTCAGTTTAGTAGCACTAACTAACGGAAAATATAATGGCAAATTAAAATGTGATGCGCCAGTAACCACAGCGCTTGCAAGTAAGTTAAAGGCCTGTTTTAAAAGCGTACCAAGCTATTTAGAAACTTGCGATTTTGCAGTTAATTAAAAAAATTTACCAGCGCTTTAGCTTAAAAAGCGCTGCTATATAAATTACTTAACGTTAAGAGCATATACATTTGCATGAACGTATTCGCCGTTTAACAATTTTATTTGCGTTAAAATGCGTGAGTACGCATCGCCTTCAAATTCATCGAGCACATGCCAGTGATCTTTTAAATTAGTTGAGCTAAACACATAGCCTTTTATCTCTTGACCTGTTTCGTCTAATACCAGTGCAGGAAAGCCCATTTTGGCGCCCCAGCCCTCGTTAATTAAATTGCCAACCACACTGCCTTGCTCAAACGTACCGCCAATATTGGCAAGAATATGCTCGTTCGGATGCCCTGGGCACAAGGTGCCATATACAAATAACGCTTCTAACACGTAAACTCCTAAATTAGGCTAATGATTATGTTTAGCTAAGCTAAAGCTTAACTAAATATGAAAAAACTCACGAGTGAAATTTTACTCTTACAATGACACCCTCCTTTAATATTGTTCTATTTAACTTTACCTAAAAACTTTAGAAAACTTAGTTATAGTAATACCTTAGGTAATTTGTTAAAAGTAGATAAATGAGCGTTAAGTCGGCAGAAATATGCGCGATGAGCACACTATTGAATTGTTATGCAGCTATGAGTAGCCTGTAAATATCGGAATATTAAAAGTGATAAAGTTAATTGGTATAGCGCTGCAAGCTTTTGGGATACGAAGTGCTAAACAAAAAGAAAAAACTCAAAGAGTAATTGATTATATTGATACTTGCCTTGAGCACATGGAGAACATCATGGGCTACAAAAAGGACATAAATGAGGCAAGTGTAGAGCAGTCCAGAAAGTTTCTTCAGAGCGCATATCATGAAATGACTTCTCAGTTAAACGGTGTAGCTACTCCTATTGAGTGTGACATAATTAAAAACTCGATTGCAAGTGCTCGAATTTACTTCCATGCAGTTAAAGAAGGTAAAGTGGTCAATAAAAGCCTTATAATAGATTATGAATCACGTTATCAACTTTATATTAATCATAATTATGATCAAAATAAATTCCGACAAAACTCATATGAAACGTTCCTTAGACAGCTTGTCAAAGACAAACGTGAAATTGATAAAAATTATGTCGAAATGGAGTTACAAAAAATAAAGGAGGTCTGCCAAGAAGATGTAGCAAGAATAATGTCTTTAAGAGAAATACTTAAAACTCGAAAAGCAGCTGCATAACAGACCTTAAAGTCGGATTCGTAACAGTTTGCTCGATTCCACTTCGTTTCACATTTTAGCAAACTGTCGCTCACCACTTAAGGTGGCGTTATAACTCAAGGAGAGAGTATTTTGCTTTTCAAATACCTAGAGCCCGATAGAATTGATGTTTTAGCCTCTGGTCATATACGTTTTACTCAGCCAGCCGATTTTAATGATCCTTTTGAGTTTCGATCAGTAATTTCGTCAGTGGCTTCAAAGGAAGAATTCGATAAGGCTATGGATGAAGATCTTAAAACAATGGTTCAAGAAGAACTTCAAAAATTCCCTTCAGAAATACGCAAACAAATTTCACCTGCACAGCTAGAAGCAGTTACACGTAAATTATATGAACAGCATTGGCCTTCTTTGGAAACCAAATTTAAAGAAATGGGCAGTGAAACAACTAGAGTTTTTATTGATAAAGCAAACACATTAATTGGTGTTCTTTCTCTAACGGAAAAAAACGACAATCTTCTGATGTGGTCGCATTACGCGTATTCTCATAAAGGGTTCTGTATCGGGTTTGATAATACTTCACCCTTCTTCAACAAAAAGAGAAGCGAGGTCGATGAGTTTTATCATTTGCGTAAAGTCACATACAGTAAAATTAGACCCTCCAAACTTTTAAATCAATTGAATGGTGTCGAGCTATTTTTAATTAAGTCACAGGCTTGGGAATATGAGCAAGAATGGAGAATGTGTGCTGTATTGGAGGATAGCGAAAAGACTATCAGCACAACAACCTCCTTACCGATACACCTATTTCAATTTCCTAACTCAGCGGTTAAAGAGATAATTCTAGGTGCATGTATAGAAAACAATGTAAAAGAAAACATTTTAACGGTGGTAAGAAAAAATTATCCTCACGTAGCGATTAAACAAGCAAGAATATCAAATGAAGAGTTTTGTCTTGAGTTCATAGAGTTATAACAAGTGAATAAGGTTACAACCGTCCGCTCATGGCACAGACTGTGTAAAAACTAATTTTTAATAAATTGTCTTGGGTATGTTCTTAGTTTAAAACCATCTAGGATGGTTGCGATCGATTTTTTCTCAGTATCACAATTTTCTCCGCGCGAGCGAAACTGCTATAGTAACGCTACTCTAATCGCTTTACTTAGACCATTAACTCCCATAATTGTGAGCATTCTTCTGAAGTTGTAAGCCAGAACATGAAGACTTATTTCTG
>NZ_JAQREZ010000044.1:0-37336 GCF_028598715.1 Pseudoalteromonas sp. GABNS16E | reverse complement strand
CCATGGCGTTATTTAAACAAGATACAACTAAAACAGCCAGTATGGCGAGAAAAAAGAAAATGGCAGGGCTAGACGATGATTATCGCTCAACCCTGTTAGAATCTGGGATTAAAATGCGCTAGCCGTGATAATTATGGGTGGGAGCTTCGCTGTATTGGTAACTATCCGTAAAATTAGGTAAACTACGCCTTCGTTTTTTAATAAATGTTGTAGTATTGATGACCACCCTCGGGTATGACGAACACGACGAATCTTATTTAGATGATGCATATGATGAATTTACTCCACCGCCACTTTATCGGTGTATTAATGCAGAGTCGAAATGGGACCCTCAAATAGATTTAGCGCCAACTTTTTCTGTATTAACTGACTTTGAGCAGCAGATCACTGCTATGTGCGCAAAGCAAAAAGACCCACACGATAGGTTAGAAGCCCTTCTTGATATTTTTTATAGCAAATGGCTATTTAGCGCCTCTGGGCTAAAGGTGCCAGAGCATAAAATAAATAGCTTAAGCTATACACTCACTATGCGCAGCGGCTCTATAACCACATTAGGTATTTTATTGAGCCATTTGCTTGAGCAAGCGCAATTAGATGCCAGTGTTTGTATTAACCAGGGTGATATTAGCGTGCATGTCGCAATAAGTGATGAAGAAGGCTACATTATTGAGCCTAGCAGTGGGCAACAAAGCTGGTACATCATTCCTGAAAATGCGGATGAAGAAAATGGCCAAGAGCAAGAGCCACTTGAACTTATTTATAACGATGAAGTTTATAAATTGTTTTTAGCGCAGCAAAAATGGTCGTTTATTAGCGAAAATAAATTTGGCCACGCGCTGGTATGTGTTGAGTTGCTAATGGAGCTATTAGGCGATGACCCGTACGAGAGACGCGACAGAGGTTACTTACTCAATCAGTTAGATTGTCCTAAAATGGCACGCGATGATTTACAGTTTTTTATTGATGAGTGCCCGGACGATCCGGCAATCGAGATTATTCAGCATCAACTAGAAGAACTTGAAGATAATAATAAAACACACCATTAAGAATAGGAACAAATATGGCTGATACTCACACTGCATTAATTACTAATGATGCTGTTGTACTGGGTTTGCTTGCTGTAATTTTAGGGTTCATTTTTAAAACCTCTAGCAGCGAAAACCCCAAACTAAAAGCATTTTATAAATATGTACCAGCATTATTGCTGTGTTACTTTTTACCTTCTTTGCTCAATACGTTTGGCATTGTAGATGGACATAGTTCAAATGTTTACTATGTTGCTTCGCGCTATTTGCTGCCAGCATGTTTAATTTTACTTACCATTAGTATTGATTTAAAAGCGATTATTAATTTAGGCCCCAAAGCGCTAATTATGTTTTTAGTGGGCACGCTGGGTATTGTGATTGGTGGGCCTTTATCTATTTTAGTGGTTAGTGTATTTAGCCCTGATTTAGTAGGCGGCCACGGCCCAGATGCTGTTTGGCGCGGTATGACAACGGTTGCCGGCAGCTGGATTGGCGGCGGCGCTAACCAAGCTTCAATGAAAGAAATGTTTGAAGTGGGCGGCGATATATTCTCGGTTATGGTGACCGTTGATGTGATTGTGGCGAATATTTGGATGGCTGTTTTATTACTAATGGCCGCAAACCATAAAAAAATTGATGCCGCAACAGGGGCTGATACAACCGCCATAGAAGATTTAAAAAACCGTGTTGAGCAATACCATGCAGAGCATGCCCGCATGCCGACACTCAATGACTACATGACCATTATTGCCATAGCATTTGGTATAACGGGGCTTGCTCATTTTTGTGCCGACTTTTTAGGGCCGTTTTTTGCAAACAATTACGCGTGGGCTAAAGAGTACAGTTTAAACAGTAAATTCTTTTGGCTAATTGTTATTTCAACCACGATTGGTATTAGTTTATCATTTACTAAAGTAAGGCAAATAGAAGCGTTTGGCGCATCAAAAGTTGCTTCAAGCTTTTTATATATTTTAGTGGCATCAATTGGCTTACATATGAACGTAACCGCTATATTTAGTAACCCTGGGTTATTTTTAATTGGGGCTATTTGGATGCTAACGCACGCAAGTTTAATGCTGATTGTAGCCAAAGTAATAAAAGCCCCGTTATTTTATATGGCGGTGGGCTCGCAAGCTAACGTTGGCGGCGCTGCGTCGGCGCCTGTGGTGGCTTCTGCGTTTCACCCTTCGCTTGCGCCAGTGGGCGTTTTATTAGCTGTACTAGGGTATGGTGTAGGTACATATATGGCCTACATTTGTGGATTAATGATGCAAGCAGTTGCACCTTAAGGAATTTAAATGAAC
Organism: Pseudoalteromonas sp. GABNS16E; assembly: GCF_028598715.1. Classification (NCBI taxonomy): domain Bacteria; kingdom Pseudomonadati; phylum Pseudomonadota; class Gammaproteobacteria; order Alteromonadales; family Pseudoalteromonadaceae; genus Pseudoalteromonas; species Pseudoalteromonas sp. GABNS16E. The sequence goes on along the minus strand of NZ_JAQREZ010000044.1, from coordinate 35,007 downwards.
AACCAAGTAATTGATATTAATAACATTGAGCTGGCAAACGACAAACCATTTGTATTATTTGGTGGTATGAATGTTTTAGAGTCGCGCGATTTAGCAATGCGCATTGCAGAGCACTATGTAGAAGTAACGTCTAAATTAAATATTCCTTATGTATTTAAAGCCTCGTTTGATAAAGCAAATCGCTCATCAATAAATTCTTACCGCGGCCCTGGTATGGAAGAAGGCTTAAAAATATTTGAAGAGATTAAAAACACCTTTAATATTCCGCTTATAACCGATGTGCACGAACCACACCAAGCAGCGCCTGTTGCTGAAGTGGTTGATGTAATTCAGTTACCTGCATTTTTAGCACGCCAAACAGATTTAGTGGTAGCTATGGCTAAAACGGGTGCCATTATTAATGTGAAAAAACCACAGTTTTTAGCCCCACACGAAATGCGTCATATCATTACTAAATTTAATGAAGCAGGTAATGATAATGTTGCACTGTGTGAGCGCGGCTCAAGCTTTGGCTACAACAACTTAGTTGTTGATATGCTAGGTATGGATGATATGAAAGCCATGGCACCGGTTATTTTTGATGCCACCCATGCACTTCAGCGCCCAGGCGGGCGAGCTGACTCTGCTGATGGACGCCGTGCACAAGCTGCCGAGCTTGCTCGCAGCGGCATGGCATTGGGCATTGCGGGCCTATTTATTGAGGCTCACCCTAACCCTAATGAAGCAAAGTGTGATGGTCCATGTGCATTGGCACTTAGCAAGCTTGAAGGGTACTTATCGCAAATGAAAGCAGTAGATGATTTAATTAAAAGCTTTGCACCACTGGATACAAGCGCAAGCGATTTATAATTTAACACCTATTTAGGTAATATTTAAAAAGCGACTTAGGTCGCTTTTTTTATTCCATTAATATACACACACAACGATGCTGTATATAATCTTACGCATAAGAAAAACTAATTCTAAGCTTGGTTACTATGTCAAGACGAGTCCCCCCATTAAACGCACTTAAAGCTTTTGAAGCCGCGGCACGCCATTTAAGCTTTACTAAAGCAGCAGAAGAGCTGTATGTAACGCAAGCGGCAGTGAGCCATCAAATTAAAACCCTTGAAGAGCATTTAGGCTTGAAATTGTTTTTACGTAAAAATCGCTCGTTATTATTAACCGAAGAAGGCCAAGGCTACTTTTTAGATATTAAAGAAATTTTTACCCAGCTGATAGATGCCACCGAAAAGCTACTTGCTCGCGGTGCAAAAGGCTCGCTTACCGTAAGTTTAACCCCGAGTTTTGCAATTCAGTGGTTGGTACCTCGATTAAGTTTATTTAACGAACTCCACCCCGAAATAGATGTGCGTATAAAAGCGCAAGACCAAGACGAAAACTCGTTAACCGATGATGTAGATATTGCTATTTACTACGGCCGAGGCCACTGGAGTGGGGTTCAAACTTACAAATTGCACACCGAGTATTTAGTGCCTTTATGTAGCCCACTGTTATTAAGCGGGCATAAACCGCTTAATCAACCGAGTGACTTAGCCCAGCACACCTTGTTACACGATACCACGCGCCGTAACTGGAAAACCTGGATGAAAACGGCGGGTGTACGTAATGTACAAGTGAATCAAGGCCCTATATTTAGCCACTCATCAATGGTGCTCCAAGCCGCGGTGCACGGTCAAGGTGTAGCAATAGGCAATAGTGTGCTTGCCAAACCCGATATTGACGCGGGACGTTTAGTGATCCCATTTAGCCACAGCTTAGAGAGTAAAAACGCGTATTACTTAGTGATTAGAGAGTCGCAAACAGAGCTGGGTAAAATAGTCTCGTTTAAAGATTGGATGCTGAGCTTAGTTGAACAAGAACAAGAGTATTAATAATGATTGAATGGTTTAAAAGCGCAACGCAGCCGGCTATTGCACAGTTTATATTTGCGCATGGTGCCGGAGCTGGATCAGATTCTGATTTTATGCAGCATATGGCTAAACTCATTAGTGCGCAGGGTATTGATGTAGGTTTATTTGATTTTGAATACATGCAAATTGCTAAACAAACACAAAAACGTAGACCGCCAGAGCGAGCCCCTAAACTGTTAGCTTATTACGAGCAAGTACTAACAAATGCGCAACCTAATTTACCGTTATTTATTGGCGGCAAGTCGATGGGCGGGCGTATGGCGTCTATGCTTGCTTGTAGCTCTACACAACCGATTGCAGGTGTATTAGCGTTTGGCTATCCGTTTCATCCGCCCGGTAAGCCAGATAAGCTGCGCACCGATCATTTTGCAGACATACCTTGCCCGTTTTTAGTCTTACAAGGCGAGCGAGATACCTTTGGCACACGTGAAGAGCTTAAAACGCTTTCTATGCCAAAACAGCCAAGCTATGTGTGGCTTAGCGATGGCGACCATTCACTCAAACCACGCAAAAAAAGTGGTATGAGCGAGCTGCAAAATCGTGAAACTGCAGCGCTTGAAGCAAGTAAATTTATAGCCAATAGAGTGGAGCAATTATGATTAAATTATTTTTACTCACGGGCAGCTTTTTTTGCATGCTGTCGGTTATGTTAGGGGCATTTGCCGCGCATGGCTTAAAAAGCCGTTTAACTGAGTATTCACTCGGGGTATTTAAAACCGCAGCTGAGTATCAAATGGTGCATGGTTTAGCGCTTATAGCCGTGGCGATTCTTATTAAGTGGGGTATTAATTTAACCGTGGCGGGAGGTTTTTTTATTGCCGGTACACTGCTTTTTAGTGGCAGTTTATATTTACTAGCCCTAAGCGGCATGAAGTGGTTAGGCCCAATAACCCCATTAGGTGGGTTATGTTTTATAATTGGTTGGGTTGTTATTTTAGTGCAAGTTGCACGATTTAAGTTTTAAAGAGTTTAAGGGTTAATATGTCTAGTGTTGTGATTTATTGTCGTAGTGGTTTTGAAAACGATGCGGCTGCTGAAATAACGTTTCATGCTGCCGAGCAAGGTTTTGCCGGCTATGTAAAAGCCAAACCAAATACCGGCTACGTGATTTATGAATGTTTTGAAGCGCAACACAGCGACGAAATAATCAAAAAGGTCGACTTTAAAAATATGGTATTTGCGCGCCAGTGGTTTGCTGGCACGTTAATCGAAAATATGCCGGTAGAAGATAGGGTCACTGCATTAAAAGAAGCCGCAAAGGATTTTCCTTTGTGTAGTGAATTGCGCGTAGAAACTCCCGATACTAACGAAGGCAAAGAGCTACTGACCTTTTGTAAAAAAATATCAACGCCGTTAAAAAAAGCACTCGAAAAGCAAAACACGGTATTACGTGAGCCAAAGGCAAACCGCCCGGTAATGCATGTACTATTTTTAGCAAACAATGCCGCGTATGTAGGGTATTCGTATAGTTATAATAATTCGCCGTTTTTTATGGGCATTTTACGTTTACGTATGCCAAGTGACGGACCGAGTCGCTCAACGTTAAAACTTGACGAAGCCTTTAATGTTTTTATCCCTGAAAAAGAGCGAGAAGCGCGAGTACAACCAGGCATGCGAGGGGTTGATTTAGGCGCTTGCCCAGGCGGTTGGACCTATCAATTAGTACGCAGAGGCATGTTTGTTAGCGCAATAGATAATGGCCCAATGAATGATAGTTTGATGGAAACAGGCCAAGTTAAACACTTTAGAGCCGATGGTTTTAAATACCGCCCAGAAAAAAGAAATATTAACTGGTTAGTGTGCGATATGGTGGAAAAACCAACCAAAGTGACTAATCTAATGATTGACTGGGCAGTAAACGCATACGCCAAAGAGCTTATATTTAATTTAAAGCTGCCTATGAAAAAACGCTTTGATAGTGTTTATGAATGCCTAACGATGATCAAAGAAGAGCTTACCAAGTACGGTATAACCTATGAGTTGCAAGCTAAGCATTTGTATCATGATCGTGAGGAAATTACCGTTCATTTAAACGTTGTTAAGGTGCCCCAAAATTTGTATAGCTAAATCATAGAGGCATAAAAGTGGTATTAAATAATGTTTATAAATGGCTAGGATTACTTTTTTATCACTTTTAATAGCCGGTTGCGGCGGCGGTGGCAGCGATAGTGACGCCACCGATAGTGGCTCAACTGGCAATACCGCCCCTACAGTAAGTGTTGATGTAAGCAGCAGCGTTATTGTTGCTAACCAAACCTTTACTATTACGGCTCAGGCAAGCGATAGCGACGGGCAGGTGTCTAGTTATCAATGGCAGCAGCTGTCGGGGCCTGAATTTACCTTTACTGCTAATGGCAATATACTCACAGTAACGGCCCCCAGTGTAGAGAGCGACACTGATTTTAGTTTTTCGGTGCTAGTAACCGATAATGACGGCGCAACTACAGAGCAAGTGTTTTCTGGGACTATCACGGTTCAAAACACCCCTCCCACAGTTAATATTACAGGCCCAAGTAGTGCACTGGCTAATACCCAAGTTAGTTTAATTGCTAATGCACAAGACATAGATGGCACAATTAGCGCCATATTGTGGGTACAATCTGCTGGCTCCTCCATCGAATTTAGCCAAACTGAAGGTGAATTAAGCTTTACCGCCCCAAATGTAAGTGAAAATGAAACGCTTGGTTTTAGTGTTACTGTAACCGACAATGCCGGGGGCACTGTACAAAGCAGTGCGACGGTACTTATTACGCAATTAAATAGCGCACCTAGTGTTACCTTAGCTGGGCCTGACGAGGCAATGCAAAATGAGTCAGTGACAATAACAGCCACAGCGCAGGACAGCGATGGCACCATTAGCGAGCTAAGCTGGCAGCAAACAAACGGCCCCGTGGTCGAATTTACGCAAACCGACTCCAGCATTACGTTTAATGCCCCAACGGTTGCTCAAAATACCAATATTACCTTTTTAGCCACCGTTAGAGATAACGACGATGCAACTAATAGCGCCCAAAAAACGGTGATTGTGGTGCCGCCTAACAATCCGCCTGTGGCAGACGATGTAACCGTCGAGGTGCAATATAACTTAAGTGCTGAATTTAATTTGACGGTAAATGATGCCGATGGCGATACGGTACAAATTACTTTTCCAGATGACCTAGAAGGGGCGCAGGTGAGCGTTATTGATGCCCAAGCGCTGCGCTTTAGCTATACACCGCCTGTAAATAGTATTTCTGCAAAAAGCTATATATTGACCGCCAGTGATGGTGAAGACAGCATCAACTTTTTACTTAATACGACAATTATTGATACCAGCGCTGCAACGGTGACAGAAATAACGCCTAATGGAGCAGATGAACCGGTATTGGTTGACACCCCCATTAGCATTACGTTTTCAGATGTGATGCTGAGCAGTTCGTTAACCGTAAATAGTAGCGCGGGGAGCTGTGAAGGCAGTGTTCAGGTATCAAGTGATGATTTTGCAAGCTGTGTTGCACTTAATGTAGAGAGCGTATCTGGTGCGCCTGATGAGACGAGTGACTATTTTAAAAACGTTAACTTAAGCGCTGATTTTTCAGAAAACACGCTTTACAAAGTGCGTGTAAATGACCAATTAGTTAATTTTTCTGGTACTGCTGCGACAGCAGGCCAAGTGAGTGAATTTACCACCTCAACCCAAGATTTAAAAATAACCGAACTCATATCGGTGCAATTTACTAATGATACGCCCTGGGTAGAGATTTATAACGGCACAGGAGAGGCTGTTAATTTACAAAACTATTCATTAAAAACGCGCGCAATTAATATGCTTGATAGCTCAGTGAGTGCAGAGCAAGTATTTACATTACCCAACAAAGTATTAGAAAACGGCAGTTATATTTTACTGCAAAGTCGTTTTGGTGATGAGTTTTTAGCAAGCGCGGCACTTAATAACCCTAAAATTGTGCTGGTGGGTAACCAAAGCGATGCGCTACGTCCTTACTGGTATATAAATGGCTTTGCAGAGTTATTAAATAGCGCCGCCACACAAACAATCGACTTTGTTAAATTTGGTAATTCTACCCAGCAACCGGTTAGTGCCACGCAATGGCAAGGCGATAACGCACCACAAATGCAGGCCGAGCAAGGCTCAAGCTTAAAACGTGCGCTTAATGCAACAGATACTAATCAAGCAAGTGATTGGGTTTACTCAGTGTTTAATACGCCGGCAGAGCAAAATGATATTAGCTGTGATACCGATACAGATTTAGATGGGATCCCAGATTGCAGTGAGCAAGAAGGCGCAACGTTTGGCGGGCTGCCTTTATATGAATGGGGCGCGCGGGAAAATCAAAAAGATATATTTATAGAAATTGATTATATGGACAGTACCGATATAGGTATTACGCCACAGCGTACAGCATTAGAAAAAGTAGTGAGCGTATTTGCAAGTAACGGTTACACAGTGCATTTTGATGTAGGCGATTTGTTTGACCAAAGCACAGGTATTTCCACCGCTAACTTTGATTTAGGAGGCGGTACAACCGTACCGTTTAACAGCTACACGCCCTTTGAATATGACCAAGGTACCGCTAATTTATTTGCCTATAAAATGGAATATGCCGATACAACGCGCCGCCCAATTTTTCATTATTTATTAATGGCAAACAGTGGTAACGAAGATGGCAGCATTAGTGGCTCGGGCATTGCTGAAATAAATGGTAATGACCTAATGCTGACTATGGGCGGATGGGGGTTATCGGTTGATGATCAAACATCACAAAATGTGACGAATAATTACCAAGCGTCTACTATTTTTCATGAGTTGGGACATAATTTAGGGCTTTATCATGGCGGCGACGAAGAAGTGAACTTTAAGCCAAATCATTTAAGCTCTATGAATTATCTATATCAATTAACGGGGCTTGCAAGCATAGGTAATAACGAAGGTGACCGTTATTACGACCGGTTTTATACCAACAACATTAACTGCGACCTTGTGCCAAATACTAATAATCAAACAGGATCAACGGATGATTTTATCATTGATTATTCAAACGGCAGCGCTGCAAATATAAATGAAAGTGCTATTGATGAAAGCGCAGGATTGAACAGGCCTGGCTCTGAGGCGGTCGATTATAATTGTAATGCAATTTTAGGCGATACATTAACTAACTTTGATGCAAACCAAGACTCGCAAATTACTGTATTAACGGATACCGATGAGTGGAGCATGATTAACTTACAGTTTTACTCACAAAGTGCAGGTAACCGATTTGGTGTGGCAAATACGATGAGCCATAAGCTGTATCAACAGCAGCGTGTTCAAGCTGTTTCTACTTCATTGCCTAGCTATATAAAAGAAGCAGCGCCAAGCGAGGCTATAATTAACCAAATTAAAGCTATTAAAGAGCGCTAAATGAGCTACCGATTTATAAAAGCTGCACTTTTACAAGGAGCTATTATTTTTTTAGTTGCTGCCTGTAGCCAAGGCGCTATTAATAAAGCCAGTAGTAGCCATAGTAGTGAATGGTTACTAACTGATGCGCTTTATTATAATAACAAGCCAGTAAATTGGCAGCAAAGGCGTGTAAACGGGTGCAGCACGTGTTTAATACAAAACGACTCTGTACTACAGCCCGAGGGCATAACGCGTTTTAATACGCTTTATAAAGATGGGGAGTGGGTTGCAGTACAGGAGCAAAGCAGTTTAAATGTTATAAGGTTAAAACTGCCTTTGCACACCCCCTATTTGTATGTTGAGCAATTAGCAAACGGTGAACTTAAACTGTTTAATCAGCAACACACTTATAAAACTAAAATAGGCGAAGTCATTAATATTACTTTTAAAAAGCAGTTATTCTCGGTAGTGATCACAGCGTTTACTTTACAAGATGAAAAAAATGTAGCACTGCCAAGGCGCGCTAGACTAAATTACACTGCAGTTAAGCTGATATAGATAAAATAAAAGCACCAAAAGGTGCTTTTATTATTTGCCATAGTGTTTGTTAGCCCGCTCGGTATTTAGAGCGATAATTATCTACCCACAAACGGGTAGCGCCACACACAGCAACGGGCATAACAATTAGGTTAATAAATGGGATTGCAGTGAGCAGCATAACAGCAAAGCCAAAGCCATAAGATAAACCTTGTTTAGACTTTAAATCGTCTTTCATTTGTTTAAAGCCTACTTTATGGTTATCGAAGGCAAAATCTTTGTATTGCACAGCATACATCCAACATGTAAATAAAACCCATAACACTTGTCCAATAACGGGTAAAATCCACAGCAAAATAAAAAAGCCAATAGCGCGGGGTAAGTAATAGCAAAGCTTTGTCCACTCTCTGCCTACCATGCGTGGAATGTCTTTTACTAAATCAGCAAAACCGTCGTCATTTATTTTTTGACCCGTTAAATAAAGCTCTACTTTTTCGCTGAGTAGTCCGTTAAAAGGGGCCGCAATGAAGTTGGTTATTACTGTAAATAGCATGCTGTAACTAAATAGCACCACAAGCACGGCAATGGGCCACATTAACCATTCAAGCCAGCTTAGCCACTCAGGTAACATGTTGTTTATATAATTAAAGCTGTCGCTTAACCAACCAAATAAAAAAAATAGTGAACTACCAAACAATAAAATATTAAGTAAAAGTGGAATAAGCACAAAGCGCTTAAGGCCTTTTTGGCTAATTAATTTAAAGCCTGAAAAAAAATATTCCATACCTTGTATGATCTGCACAGTAACCTCAAAAAAGACTCATATCTGCATGCAGTATAATTAGACTGATAATTTTGAACAGCCTTTTTAAGTAACAAAGTGTTAAACCTGCAAAATTTTTAAAAAGTTTTAGAGTGTGTTGGCTGGATTGTTTTTGTTATGGATGTTTATTTTTTGTTGCAAAATAATGTAGGCTTAACGCATACTAAAGTTGTTTTTTTACCTATTTTATTAAAAAACAATTTCCATAATCGTAATAATAAAACTCGCGCTGTAAGTTTATTAACTATACTCATTTTAAATATATGAACTAAGAGCAGGAATTTGTTGATGCACTGCACTTTTTTAAAGTGCGTAGCAACATAAAAGTACCTAGATGCATGGTGAAGTATGAATACTGCAAAACTAAAACAATTGTTATCTCACCAGCAGGATATATTATCTAAAATCGCGTTAGGCATTGCCTTAGACGATGTTTTACAAGATATTTGTTTAGCTATAGAGCAAGTTATTGAAGACAGCTCTGCAAGATGCTCAATACTGTCTTTAACAGGTAATCAGTTATTTCATCGTGCTGCCCCAAATATTGACGATGAATATTTAAAGGCCATTAATGGTGTGTTTATAGGCCCTAATGTAGGGTCTTGTGGCACCGCGGCCTATAAAAATGAGCGAGTTATTGCGCAAAATATTGACCTTTCGCCCTTGTGGGAAGATTACAAAGATTTAGCGCACAGGTACGGTTTATATTCTTGTTGGTCAACCCCGGTTATTTCAACCACCAATGAAATATTAAGCACTTTTGCTATTTACCACGGCACCCCTAAAGCACCTACACAGCAAGATTTAGAACTCATTGACTATTTTGTACACTTTTCTAGCATAGCACTAGAAAAAAACGCAGAGTCGCTCAAAGCTAGGCAGCTAGTGGCAGACCTGCAAAAAAGTAATGAAAAATTTAAAGCATTTACGCAAGTGATGCCCGATCTTATTTTGATTTTGAACGAAGAGGGCGTCTATACCGATATTTACGGTACCTCGAGTGACTTATTACTTGAATCGCCCACCGATTTAATTGGTCAAAATGTGCAAGACTTGTTCCCAGAAAAAGATGCCGACATGATCATGGGGATTATTAAAAAAACCATTCTCACCAATGAAATGCAAATATTTGAGTACGATTTAGCCGTGCCCAAAGGCCACATAACCTTTGAAGGAAGAGCGGCTGCACTTACTAACTATCAGCCAGAAAAACCAGAACTTAAGCACGTAGTGTGGATGGCAAGAGATGTGACCCTTCGCAAAAAAGCCGAGCAAGAAGTTCAACGGCTTGCGTTTTTTGATCCACTAACAGGGCTTCCCAACAGACGAATGCTCAGCGACAGCCTAGCAAAGTGTGTAGAGCGTATTAAACGCACCAAAAAAACGGGCGCATTGCTGTTTTTAGATGTTGATAACTTTAAAAGAATAAATGATTCATTAGGCCACGGCGCCGGAGATCAAGTATTAATAGAATTAGCAAAACGCTTAGGTGGCGTAATACGATCATCTGATACTTTAGCTAGAGTGGGCGGTGATGAATTTATTATTTTACTCGAATACATTGGCGAGCATAATCACCAAGCCTGTATTGAATCTGAAATAGTCGCTAAAAAAGTACAAGGCGTGTTTAATGATAAGTTTGCAATAGGGGAGCTGGCATTTCAAGTTAGTTGCAGTATAGGTATTTGCTTAATTAACGAAGAGCACACAGCCACCGATAACATATTAAAATTTGCAGATACTGCTATGTACCGCTCTAAGGCAAAAGGCGGCAATAGCTGCAGCTTTTATGACCCTAAACTGCAAACTTTACTCGAAAACCAAGCCGAATTAGAAACGGATATTGTAAGAGCAATCGCAAATAACGAATTTTGTGCGTATTTTCAGCCGCAAATTAGTATGCAAGGGAAGATAATAGGTGCAGAAGCCCTGATAAGGTGGATACACCCTAATAAAGGGGTTATTGCGCCTAATCAGTTTATTCCTATTGCAGAGCAATATGGCCTGATTCAAAAACTGCAAAACATAGTGCTTCGCAATATATGCCGCCTTATTAATCAACTTAATGAAAAAAACATGATAGATGAGCACTTTAGCGTATCTATAAATATTAGTCATATACAGTTTAATTCTGCACAGCTTACCCGTGAGCTCTGCTCTACAATTAAAGAGTTCAACATAAAACCGCAGCATATTAAACTTGAGATCACCGAAACCATGCTATCGGGCGATATTGACAGCACAATAAAGCAAATGACGGAGCTACAAGAACAAGGTTTTGTGTTTTCTATAGACGACTTTGGTACAGGGTATTCCTGTTTAGCCCATTTAAATGCGTTCCCCGTGCAGGAAATAAAAATTGATAAAAGCTTTATCGATAAGATTTTAGATAAAGGCAAAGGCTTTAATATTGTTAATACGATTATAAGCCTGGGCAAAAGTTTAGACATTACTGTTGTTGCTGAAGGTGTAGAGCAAGAGGCGCAATTTGAGTTACTAAACTTGCTCAATGCAGATTGTATACAAGGCTATTTAGTCGCAAAACCTATGAATGCCAGTAACTATATTAAGTGGCATGCCCATCAATTAAAAAAGCAAAGCCTAAGTGCTTAGCAGGCTGTGCGTCGTTTTTGTAAATTAAGCTAACGTTTTAATAAAGCTATTTTTACCTTATTAAAACATTTTGTTTAAACAACACTAGGAACACGCGTATTAAGTATATATTATGAAGTCACTATAACGATTCAAAATAATAAAATGGACGACAAGAGATGCAGTTAGTCGAATTAACCCCTAAGGATCCTGATGTAGTTAATGTGTTTGCAGATATAGATAGACTGATAAACTCCTTATACCCCGTGGCTACAGCCCAATCTCTCAAATTAGAAGAATTAAGCAAAGACAACGTTTACGCAATTGGTTTAAAAAACGAAGATGGCATTATTGCCTGTGGCGCTATTGTTAAGCAAAATGACGGCGCGCTATATGGCGAAATAAGGCGTTTATATGTAAAACCAAGTTACCGTGGCAGAGGTTTTTCAAGACGCATAATGCAAAACCTACTGCATTACGCCGGCGAAACAAAAATTCCACTTATCCGATTAGAAACAGGCCCAAAGCAAACCGAATCAATTAGTTTATATGAAGATTTAGGTTTTGCGCGCTGTGCAAGCTTTGGCTCGTATCAAGATAACCCACAAAGTGTATTTATGGAGCTTGCCCTGAGCCCTGAGCCAGAATAAATAAGCTATTTACTACTGTGTGCCTATAGCTGACTCTGTAGGCGCAAAAAATACTTCACTGTTTTTCACTGCTATCTTCGTATAAAATTCGCCACCTATATTTAATACCTGTGCACAGTAATACTTAATGATTTTAAGAGGCAAACCTTGCTATAAACAAGCTTTTTTGCTTCAAAATAAATTACTTGATTAAGCAAACGGGTATAAACCTTTATTTAGCACTTCATAAGTGAGAATTTTATCTTTTTTAAAAGTAGCCCAAAACCAATGAGCGATTTAACAGTAGTAACCCACAGTGGTAATTTCCATGCCGATGACGTGTTTAGTATTGCGGTACTTAAGCATGTATTGCCTGCCTTTAACTTGGTACGAACCCGCGATAAAGCAGTAATAGAAAGTGCCGATATTGTTGTTGATGTAGGTGGCGAATACAACCCTGACACAGGACGCTTTGATCACCACCAACGCGGCGGCGCAGGCGAGCGCGAAAATGGCACGCCATACTCGTCATTTGGCTTAATTTGGAAAAAGTATGGTTTAGCACTGTGTGATAATAACCAAGCGGTGGCTGATAGAGTTGACGCTGGTTTAGTCTCTACAATTGATGCCATAGATTGTGGTTACGTTAAAGGTGTGGTTGAGGGCATAACGCTTAGCCAAACGCTTTCTATGTTTAATCCAACATGGGAAGAGGAAGGCAGCTTTGATGAATGCTTTGATGAAGCCGTTGAGTTTGCAGCGCGTTTATTAACCCGTTTTATTGCCTCAGCAAAAGGAAGCATTAACGCCAAAGATATTGTTGCAAAAGCAATAGAAGAGGCAAAAGATCCCCGCGTGATTATTTTAGAAAAATACACACCATGGAAAAAAACAGTACACCATTTATCAAGCGACGCTTTATTTATGGTTTACCCTTCGCAAAACGGCCAATGGATTATTCAAACTGTACCTGTAGAGCCCGGCTCATTTGAAGATAGAAAGTCACTGCCTAAAGCGTGGGCTGGTTTATCTGATGAAGAGTTTCAAGCTGAAACGGGCTTAGACGACGCTGTATTTTGCCACAATGGTTTATTTATAGCTGGTACTAAGTCGTTCGAAAGTACAATGAAGCTGGCCGACGTGGCCCTAGCTGAGTAACCTGTTTTACTTAAATATGGGTAAAATTTTTTTACCCAAATTAGTACTATTTAGCTAAGTAACTAGTTTGCAGTTACTTAGCTTTATTATGCTCTCGTTATTTAAATCACGTGAGGTTTTATGTTTGAAGTAAAAACTATCGCGCTATTTATTATTACCGCACTGGCAGAAATTATTGGCTGTTACTTACCTTATCTTTGGCTTAAAGAAGATAAATCCATATTCCTTTTAATACCTGCAGCAATCAGTTTAGCACTATTCGCGTGGTTGCTAACGTTACACCCCGCAGCCGCTGGACGGGTGTATGCCGCGTATGGCGGTGTGTACATATGCGTGGCTTTGCTGTGGTTATGGGCAGTTGATGGCGTAAAGCTTACAATGTGGGATGTAGTGGGCGGGGCGGTTGCCTTACTGGGCATGGCTATTATTATTTTTGCACCTAAAAGCGCATAAAAATTAAGCCATATTAAGGCGAAATACGCCTTACAGGCCACTGTTAACGCATATATCGCGCAATTAAATTGCCAACTACTTTTTTATAAGTAAGCGTTAAAGCTGGATTATCTATTAAGCTTGTTTGTACAACATGCCCGGTATATAAGCCATAAAATTCATACGCAAAAATGCTCGGCTCTTTGTCTTGGCTAAAGTAGCCTTGTGTTTGGCAGTTAACTGCAAGTTTAGTGAGGTAGTTAATCATTTTTAAGTGTTGGTCTTGCATAAACTGCCTTACCAAACAGTTGGGGCTTGCTTTAAACTCTACCGATGCTTTAATGAGCGGGCAACTTGCCTGCTTACCAGGCGATACCGTATCTAAAAAGTTGAGCCACTCAAGCCAGCGTTGCTGAAAATTATTTAAATGAATTAACGCATCTTCATCAACAGATATATCAACAACCTGTTTTCTAAACTCTTCTTCGGTGTAGGCCAAAATAGCCACTTGCATATCTTCTTTATTGGCAAAGTGTGAGATCACCCCAGTACGCGACATGTTAGTCACTGCCGCTATTTTTCCTATCGACAAGCTATATAAACCATGTGCAGCCGCATAGGCCATTCCTTTGTACAAAATATTGCGTTTAGTGCTCTCACTTTTTTTCATCGTTAATCCATAAAGCGTGTTATTTGGTCGTACACGTATTGGCTTTTTAAAATGCGTACGTGTCCCAGCTCCTGTGTGGCCACAAGTGTTGCGGGTGTGTTCTCAGTTAATAATTTTATTGCCTCAAAGCTTGCCACTGAGTCATTTTTATCATGAATAAACAACATGTTTTCGTTAATTTTATTTTTAGAATGATCAGGGTGAAGGTTTTGCCAGCTAATACCATATTTGTCCGACACCCTATTAAGCATATTTTCTAGCATGAGCTCAGAAATACCCACTTGCCTGACCTTAGCAAACATGGCTTCAAATATTTGTGCAGGGGCAGAGATCATCACAATTTTTTTATTCTCTAAATAATGAGGCGCTAAGTTTAACAAAGCAACACCGCCCATAGAGTGTGTAACGACTCTATTAATTGTAATATTTTGCCCATTAAAGTACTCAAAAGCCGCTGTTAGCCCCTGCATATACCCGTATAAGTGCGAGGTATTGCCGTGCGAAAAGCCATGGCCTATGTGATCAATTGAGTAAACATTAAAGCCTTTTTCAAGCAATTCATCTATTAAAGCAGTAAACCGATTAGTGCTATCGGCCCAGCCATGAGATAAAAATACCGTTTTAGTGTTTTCGGCTAGGCTAAAATAGTACAGGTTTACAGCGCCAAGCTCGGTAGTAAGTTTAATATTAATTGGCTGTATACATGTTCTAAATTCGTATTGGCGTCGGCTATGCGGATTACAAAATACCTTCATGGCAAGGCGGGCACTGAGTTTAGGAAATGTTTTGGTCAAACCAAAAGTGGCAGCCTTTGTTATTTTAGAAAATTTAGGTGGCTTGTTTTGATTAAAATAAATTTGTTTCATGTTTATACCAAATAAGTACAGTTGTTCTATTTTATCTTAAAAAAGAACAGCTGTACTTATTTTTTTAGCCGCATAACCAGCTTGCTTTACTAAAGGCGGTTAGCTGTAAAAGCTAAGGTGTAGGGGTTTTTTCTCTCAACACTAAAAATCACTCGTTACGAGTAAAAATACTTGTTGGACTTAAAAGTCTATTTTTCTTTTAATGCGCGCAACTAGCCAAACCGGCATTCATTAAATACAAGAGAAAGATAAATGAAAGAGACAACATCACTAGAACAAGCTCGCACGAGTTACAATGTTCGTCATTGGAGCCAAGGTTTTTTTGGTATTAATGATCAAGGTGATGTGTATGTTGCCCCAAAGGCTCACGCCCCAGAGCAAACTATTGCACTTACAGATATTGCAAAACAACTTCAAGAAAAAGGCTTAAGCTTACCGGCTTTAGTGCGCTTTCCACAAATTTTACATCATCGTGTGCACAGTTTATGTGGCGCGTTTAATACCGCGATTGAAAACTATGGTTACCCAAAAGATTACCTATTAGTTTACCCAATTAAAGTAAACCAACAACGCGAAGTGGTTGAAGAAATAGTAGCAAGCCAAGCCGAATTAGAAAAAAAACAATTAGGCCTTGAGGCGGGCAGCAAACCAGAGCTATTAACTGTTTTGGCAATGGCAGAAAAAACCAGTGCAGTAATTGTATGTAATGGCTACAAAGACAAAGAGTATGTGCGCTTAGCACTGATTGGCGAAAAGTTAGGCCACAAAGTTTACATAGTGCTTGAAAAACTCTCTGAGCTCGACATGGTACTTAGCCAAGCAAAAGCGCTAAATGTTAAACCACGTATTGGTATTCGCGTTCGTTTAGCATCGCAAGGCAAAGGTAAGTGGCAAGCAAGTGGCGGTGAAAAATCTAAATTTGGTTTATCTGCGTCGCAAGTACTGCATGTAGTGAATCGTTTAAAAGAGGCTGGCCAACTTGATTTAATGCAACTTGTGCATTTTCACTTAGGCTCGCAAATGGCAAACATTCGTGATGTGCGTTTAGGTGTGAGCGAAGCCGCGCGTTTTTACTGTGAACTACGCAAATTAGGTGCAAGCATTGAGTGCTTAGATGTAGGGGGCGGTTTAGCTATTGATTACGATGGTACCCGCAGCCAATCGCATAACTCAATGAACTACAGCTTAGCTGAGTATGCAAATAATATTGTGTACACCATAGGTGATACATGTAAGCAATACGCGCAGCCCATGCCGACGATTATTTCTGAGTCGGGACGTGCACTAACGGCGCACCATGCAGTACTTATATCAAACGTGATAGGCACTGAAAGCTACGTACCAGAACAGCTAAAAGCGCCAGCAGCAGATGCACCGCTTTTATTAAATAATATGTGGGCATCTTTTGTGCAGTTAACCGATTTAACGGATGACCGCGCACTGATTGAAATTTACCACGACAGCCAAGGGGATTTAGCAGAGGCGCATAACCAGTTTGCACTTGGGCTTTTAGATTTAACGCAGCGTGCGTGGGCAGAGCAAGTTAACTTACGTATTTGTTATGAGCTTAACAAACACATGGATAACAAAAACCGTTTCCATCGCCCGATTATTGACGAGTTGAACGCACGTTTAGCCGATAAGTTTTTTGTAAACTTTTCGCTTTTTCAATCGCTTCCTGATGCGTGGGGGATTGATCAAGTGTTTCCGGTATTGCCATTAAGTGGCTTAACCGAAGCTCCAAAAAAACGCGCTGTATTACTTGATATAACCTGTGATTCAGACGGCGCACTTGAGCACTATGTTGATGGCCAAGGCATTGAAAGCACATTACCCGTGCCTGAGTACAGTGCTGATAAACCTTACTTAATGGGCTTTTTCTTAGTGGGTGCGTACCAAGAAATTTTAGGTGATATGCACAATTTATTTGGCGATACGCACAGCGCTATTATCAATATGGATGAGCAAGGCGTTGCCAGTATTAGTGAAATAAACCAAGGCGATACCGTAGCCGATATGATGCGCTATGTACATTTAGATGTTGAGAGCTTTCAACATTCGTACGCGCAGTTAGTGTCTGCAAAAATAGATAAAAATGAACAGCAAAGCGTTTTAGACGAGTTGCAAAGCGGCCTTAATGGCTACACTTATTTAGAAGAGTTATAAGCAATGTCTAGCTTGTTTGGTCATGTTGACCACTCATTGTATTCAAACGGGATGACGTTTTTACGTCGTCCTATGGTGCAAAACATTAATGCCATTGATGCAGATGTCGTTGTACTAGGCTTACCCTTTGACTTAGCAACTTCGGGTCGCCCCGGTGCTCGCTTAGGGCCCGATGCCATTCGCAGAGCGTCGGTACATTTAGCCTGGGAAGACACTAAATACCCGTGGACATTTCCTTTGTTTGAGCGTTTAACGGTTGCTGATGCGGGGGACTTTACTTATCCGGTAGGCGATCCTGAATATTTTACGGCACAGCTAGAAATGGCTGCAGAGCAAATACTTCGCCAAGGGGCAACGCTGTTAGGCCTTGGTGGCGATCACTTTGTAACGCTTCCGCTATTGCGCGCGCATGCAAAGATACATGGCAAAATGGCACTGGTTCATTTTGATGCGCACACTGATACATACAGCAATGGCTCGCGCTTTGATCACGGCACTATGTTTTATCATGCACCCATGGAAGGGCTGATTGATGTAGAGCACAGTATCCAAATTGGTATTCGTACCGACTTTGATCAAAGCAAACATGAGTTTGCAGTGATTGATGCAATGCAAGCTAACGATTTGCACGCCAATGAAATAGCAGCGCAAATACGTGAGCGAGTAGGCGACTTACCCGTTTACTTAACGTTTGATATAGATTGTTTAGACCCAGCATTTGCACCAGGTACAGGCACACCTGTATGCGGTGGTTTAACATCTGATAAAGTGCTTAAAATACTGCGCGCACTAAAAGGCATAAATATGGTGGGTATGGATGTGGTAGAGGTTTCACCGTCGTACGACCAAAGTGAGCTTACCGCTATTGCCGCAGCAACAATTGCCAGTGAATTATTGCACCTGTGGACACATAAAAATAAGTATTAACGCTATAAGTTAAGCACTACAAAAAGGTATGCACTGGCATACCTTTTTTATTTTAGAGGTGTCGATTATTTTGCAGCTTAATTTCTTTTAACCAAATAAAACTTAACCCAATAAGCGGCAGGTTAGTTGTTACTGGATTAAATGCTTCAATGAGTAATTGTGGCTGCATTACTACAACCGCTAACAAAAGCCCTACAAGGGCTAAAACATTTAAAATAACGATGTGCTTATTTTTATAAAACACTAATAAGCACACGCCAAATATAATTTCGCCAATACCCGCCGAACGTGTAATTAAGTCAGACACTTCTGCTGAAAAACCCGCACTACCAGTCATTAGTTTTTCAAGCGGGGCAATATGATAAAGCTTTGGAAAAAAGCCGTGGTATATCCAACTCAGCCCCACAATATAGCGAGCAATTTGTATATAACCGGGGTTATTTCCTCGCATTGTCTATTCGCTCTTGTGCACTTGGGTGGCTAGATAAATATTCGAGCAAATTATTTACCTTTTCAAGATGTTCGTTTTCGCTGGTGTGCGCACCTTGTAATGCTTCAATGGCATCGGCAAAGTCGTTGCTTGAATACCCTAAGTTTTCAAGTTGAATGAGTGCATAGCTATCTGCCTCGCGCTCCATATCACGAGAAAACCCTTGCTGTGCAAAAGATGCTCCCGTACCTAGTACCACTTCTGCTATGCCTTCTAAGTCACCAAATATAACCGCAAGTACAATGGTACTGGCTGCCGATTGCGCGGTCATGCGTACGCTATGCTGGTGGACTACGTGGCCAATTTCGTGAAGTAATACGGCTTTTAGTGCGTTGGGTTTATCGGCTAATAAATTTGCTAACTCATCGGTTACGACAATACGTCCGTGGGGCATTGCAAACGCATTCGCTCCAAAGGCCTCTGATTTATAAAGCGATAATCTATAAACCGATGGCTCAAGCGAGAGCGCATTAAGCATGGTATTAAAGTGTTGGTGTACTTTAGTTTGTTGCTCATTAGGCAGCTCACTGTCATCAAGCGCGAGCTTTTCAATTATGGTAAAGCTTTGTTCACCCATTTGCTCTACTACACTTCGCGGCAGAGTATCAACACTGTAAACAGCAATAGCGGGCACAACTTTATAAAGCATTAACCACATAAAAAGCGGTGTAAAAATAACGGCCGCGATAATAGCCCATTTATTTTTTTCAAGGCGCTCTAGTAGGTCATGCTTATTTGCTTTAAAAGGCCAGCGATAATTTACATCAGTAGGAATAAAGCGGCTGCCATCATTAAAATTTAGTTCATCAGCAAGCCCAGCTAGGCCAGAAGTGAGTGTTATATCGCTTATTGCATGGCTTGAAATAAGCTGGTCATCGTAGCTAATCTCAACACAGGTGTCGCTAATGTTAGCGACACCTTGCTGGTAATTGCTTGATGCCTTGGGGAAGTAATGTCCCTGTACGTGCATAATAAGCTCTTAGGTTAGCGATAGGTCAATATCAAATACATTGGCTGCTTCTTCAGCAAACGATGACTGCTCTTGCTGCGCGGTATCCACTAAATTTAGCGCACTTGGGTAAATATTAACGGTTGTAACCTCGGCAAGCATTCTCGATGTACGCACTTTGGTCCACGGGTAGGCAAGCCCTAAAGAAAACACAATGGCCAGCATATTGGTTAATAGTAATATGGCAAAAGGAATAGGCTTAAGCTCTGATTTAAATGATGCTACGTCTTCAAATTGACTGTTATCAAAAATATGGTTACGAATAGCCGCAGCCCACACAGCGGTTACTATCGCAATCATAAATACGTAAGCAACCATTAATCCACCAAACATAATGCCCATTTTGGCTGGATCTTGTGCAGCTTGTTGGTTTTCTACATTCATTAAATCAAGCCCAAATAAGCCTAATACAGCCATAAATATCACCATAGTGATAGAGCTCACCACAAAGCAAATAAGGGCGGTTAAGTAGTAGGTTTCACCTTTAAGGTTTACGGTTAATGGCGTGTCACCGTAGCTAATATTGCTATGTATGTATGTGTCGATACGTTTTAAAACATACGGCATTAATAAATAAAGGGTAAAAATACTGGCAATAGGTAAAAGAATAAAGTTAATGAAGGCTTCGCCGTAATCGCCTTTAAATGCAAAGCGTACATTTCGATGACGGGTCATACGCATATTAAAGCGCAGACCTTGGTTAATAATCCACGGCATTAAAAAGATAAAAGCAATCGCAAATAATAAGCCTACAAGAGGAAAAAAGCTGCTACCAAAGGAGTAAATTAAAAATACAATAACCGCTAAAATACGGCCTTTTAAAATTTGCATCGGGGTGGCTAAGTAGTCAAAGCTGTGTCCGTCAATGCGGGTGTGGCCATAAAAATATCGCATTGTGCGTACTTTTGCCCAAGCCGAGTAAATACCTAAAGTAAGTACGCTCAGTAAAATATTGACTATCCAAATACCAAAAAACTCACCGCCTTTACCGCTAAACTGTACTTTACCGCTAAAAATAGGGGCAGCAGGTTCATTTACTGCAGGGGTGGTTTCTGGGGGAGTAGGGTGTATTGATTCCATTAAAATTATATCCATGTTGTTTTTTTGTTAATTTACCTAAATTTGGTGCAAAGCTCAATCTTTAAAAGCCTTACAGCCTATAATGGCGCTGCTTTTAATATATGTGGTGCTGCACTTTAAATCATCTCTGGTATACTAGGGCGATAATTTTATGGGGCTGTTATGATTTCAAAAAACCAACTCAAGCTTATTCGCCAACTTGGCCAAAAAAAGTACCGAAAGCAATATAATCAATACCTTGTACAAGGTGAAAAAAACGTACTTGAGTTGTTAAACAGCCCATTAAAGGCGGTTGATATATTTGCAACACAGGCGTTTATAAATACTCACCAAAACCAGTTTCCAGAAGTAGATTTTACGCCAGCAGAAGAAGAGTCGCTGACTAAAGCCAGTACCTTAGTGAGTAATAACGCGGCCATTGCAGTGGTTGATATGCCAGAGGCTGATTTACCTAAAAATACCGGCTTAATATTGGCGCTTGATGGGGTTTCTGATCCGGGGAATTTAGGCACTATTATCAGAGTTGCCGACTGGTATGGCATTCAACATATAGTAACAAGTACCGACAGCGCCGATGCTTACAACCCTAAAACAATTAGCGCTACCATGGGCTCATTTGTCAGAGTATCGGTAAGCCAAGTAGAGCTACCTGAATACTTACAAACATTAAATATGCCTATTTATGGGGCATTTTTAGATGGGCAAAGCGTACATACAACGGACCTTAGTGCAAAGGGTGTATTGCTTATGGGCAGTGAGTCGCATGGCATACGCGAGCAGTGTGCAAAATTAGTAAGCGACAAAATAACCATACCGGCTTTTGGTGAGGCAGAGTCACTTAATGTGGCAATGGCCACAGGTATTATTTTAGATAACTTTAAACGCCAAGCTTAACTTTTTAACTGTTTATGAGTTAAATTGTTTGTAAGTAATAACAATAATAATCGGTAATAACAATAAGATGCGCTTAAGCACTATTAAATTAGCGGGCTTTAAATCGTTTGTAGAGCCCACTAAAATTCCATTTCCTGATCAAATGACGTGTGTTGTTGGGCCTAACGGCTGTGGCAAATCAAACGTGATTGACGCTGTGCGATGGGTGCTTGGTGAAAGCTCAGCTAAAAACTTACGTGGCGATGCCATGACCGATGTTATTTTTAATGGCTCAACTAATCGAAAACCAATCTCACAAGCCTCAGTAGAGCTTATTTTTGATAACACCCAAGGTGATTTACCTAATACATTTGCCGACAGAAACCAAATAGCGATTAAGCGTTTAGTTACACGCGATGGTCAATCGTTGTACTTTTTAAATGGGAGCAAATGCCGTAAGCGCGATATTACCGATATATTTTTAGGCACCGGGCTTGGCCCGCGTAGTTACGCAATTATAGAGCAAGGGATGATCTCGCGTTTAATCGAGAGCAAACCTCAAGAGCTGCGCGTATTTTTAGAAGAAGCCGCGGGTGTGTCTAAATACAAAGAACGCCGCCGCGAAACGCAAACCCGAATTAAAAGTACCCGCGAAAACCTTGAGCGTTTACTTGATGTGCGTAAAGAGTTACAAGCGCAACTAGATAAACTGGCTGTGCAGTCGGTTGATGCGAAAAAATACCGCGATTTAAAAGCGCAAGAGCGTACCTTAAAAGGCCAAGTGGCTGTATTAAAATGGCAAAAGCTGCATCAACAACAGATTGAAAAAAGTGAGCAAATCAAAAAGCTTAATGAGCAAATCGCCTTTTTTAAAACGGCCCATTCAGGCCACGACGATGTGCTTGCATGCCTAGAGGCTCAAGTAAATGCAGAGCAAGATGCGCTTAACGATGCGCAGCATCAGCAACACGTTACCCACACAGAGTTGACCCGCGCCGAACAACAACACATTAATATTAAACAGCAAACGCAAACACTTAAACAAAGTGTGGTTAAGCTTGAGCAGCGAAAGCTGCAAAGTGAAGCGCTAAAAACACAGCAGCAAAATGTGTGTGAGCAGTTGTTTGTGAGCCACCAGGAGATAAGCGAGTACAGTTTAGAGTGCAGCGAGCAAGTTGAAGAGCTTACCCTTACACTTGCAGATTTAGCTGATGAAAAAAATAAGCACACAGCCGCGTGGCAAAGCCTTAATCAACAACAGCACGCGCTTAATAATAAAGTACAGGCTCAGCAAAGTAGTGTTAAGCAAACAGAGCAAGCCTTAGCCCATGTAAACACACAGCTAAGCCAACTAAATAGCCAAATTGACGATATTAAAAGTAGCCAATTAGAGCAGCAACTAGCCGAGCAACAAAAATACAAACAAACCCTAACTCAAGAGCTTGCCAGTAAGCAAACGGCGCAAACACACTGCACCGCAGCGCTTAAAGAGCAAACCGATTTAGTAAATGACGCTGAGCAACAACATCAGCAAAGCTTACAGCACGTTAATGAGCTAAAAGCTCGCATTGCTGGACTTAAAAGCAGTTTAGGGATTGAAGATGACAATAAGCAGCACACTTTATTTAATCAATTACAGGTAAAACCAGGGTTTGAACATGTAGTTGAACAGGCCCTGCAAACGCTTGAGCACCTAAACGTAGCCGATGTGCAAAGCAACAATAGTGTGTGGCCTCATAAAAGTGAAATACCACTAAATAGCGTTGCGGCGTTAATTACTGAGGGTGTTTACCCTGATTTACTGACCCGTATTGCGTACAGCGAAAACGCCGAACTCGCTGCGTTAAATGATACGTTTTATATTGCGGTTATGGATAAAAGCGGTGCTTTACATGCTCGAAACTGGCACCGTAGCGCAGACAAAAACGCCGAAAACTCACAACTTTTAAAACACACACAGTTAAAGCAAAAAACAGCGAGCTTAGTAGAGGCCGAAAATAGCCTCGCAAGGGATTTTGAGAAACTTAATGCGCTAAAAACACAGCAGCAAAAGCTGAGTGATGAGTTAGCAGTACTTAAAAATGCAATTCATCAATTAGCACAAAACATTGCCGTGGCCACTACGCGCAGCGACATGTTAAAAGAGCAAGTAGCACAATTTTTACAGCAACTAGAAAAGTACCAGCAACAAAAGCGTGCATTAACCACTGAACAATCACAATTATTAAAAACGCGCGATGAGCACAACAGTGCGCTTGAAGTGTTACATCAACAGCAACATAATTTAGCTGACGAACTGGCAAGCGCCGACGCCGCCTGCACACGCAGTAATAAAGCATACAGCCAAGCTGCAGCTACACTTGAGCAATATAGAACACAAGCGCATCAAGCCACGTTAAAAGAGCAAAAAGCACACAGTGAGTGGCAGCTTAGTCAAACAAAGCTTAATCATGCTGAGCAAGAACTCATGAGTGCGCAAGAAGAAGCGCAAGAGCTGCAATCGCAAATGGAAGCGTTGCTTATACCCGAGCAAGAGCTCACTGAGCAAATAGCACAGCTTTTAATAAAACATCAGCAGGGCGAAGCTAGCTTGGTCGCGTTACAAAAAAAGCTTAACGAGGCAAAGCAAACACTTATAAGTAAACAAGCCAGCCTTAAGCACTCTCAAGGTGAGCTGACAGGTTTGCAAGAACAACATCAAAAGCTAAGTATTGAAGAGCAAAGCCTAATTATAAAAGCGCAGGCAGCACTTGAGCCGCTTGAAGAATTAAAGCAAAGTTTAAAAAGTGTTTTAGATACACTGGCTGATTCACTGAGTTTAAATGCAGCGCAAAATCAGATCAGTGGGCTTGTGCATCAATTAGATAAGCTAGGTCCAGTTAATTTAGCCGCAATAGATGAGTTTGAACACGCTAAAGAGCGCAGTGATTATCTGAATAATCAACTTGAGGATTTAACCAAAGCGTTAAATACGCTTGAAGGGGCGATTCGTAAAATTGACAGCGAAACCAAAACACGCTTTAAAGCTACTTTCGATCAAGTGAACAACGACTTTGCCGAGCTATTTCCAAAAGTATTTGGCGGTGGTAGCGCGTATTTAGAATTAACCAGTGACGATTTACTCGAAAGTGGTGTTAGTATAATGGCACAGCCACCAGGCAAGAAAAATTCGACAATTCATCTGTTAAGTGGTGGAGAAAAAGCGCTGAGCGCATTATCATTGGTGTTTTCTATATTCAGGCTCAATCCAGCTCCATTCTGTATGCTGGATGAAGTAGATGCGCCGCTTGATGATGCTAACGTGGTACGTTTTTGCCGTTTGGTTGAAGAAATGTCACAATCGGTGCAGTTTATTTATATTAGTCATAATAAAATTGCGATGGAAATGGCAGGGCGTTTAACTGGCGTTACCATGGCAGAGCCAGGCGTATCACGCATGGTAGCAGTAGATATAGAACAAGCAGTGCAACTTGCACACACATAACAGTTTATTTTAAGCGTATTAGTGTTAATTAATACACGGGTTTAGGCATAACAAATAATAAAAGGTGAGGGGATGGCCGAAGAACTAAGATTGGTTTTAATTGTGATCAGTGTACTTGTCATAGGTGGCTTATTAGTACATGGTTTATGGTCAGTTAGAAAAAAAGACAGCCCAGAGGTAGCGCCTTCAGAGCGGGTTGAGCCAATGCAAGATACACCTTCGCATACACCAGTTGAACCTAAAGAGCCGGTTGTTGCCCAGCGAGATGAGCCGCAATTTGGTGAGCTAAACTTTGATGCAAACGAGCCGCAAATAGATACTAGCGTGGCGCAAACACCCATTGAAGACGACCTGCAAGTAGTTCAAGAGCCAGAGCCAGAGCTAGAACCAGAGCCAGAGAGCGAAAAAGAAGCGCCAGCAGATGTGTCTGACTTTGTTATTGTGCATATTCAAATGCCTGAGGGGCTAAGCATGCAAGGTAGTAAGTTATTGCCTGCAGTAAATACCTTAGGATTTAAATATTCAGAAGAAGGCTTTTTTAATCGCCACATAGACCCTGCAGGGCAAGGTCCAGTGTTATTTAGATTAGTAAATATGTATAACCCAGGTACGTTTGATATTGATAATATGGAACAGTTTAGCACCGCAGGGGTTAGCTTATTTATGACTTTACCTTGTGAAGGCGACGGGCTAGCTGCTTTTAATATGTTACATAGCGCAGCTAAGAAAATTGCCGATGAATTTGGTGCACAAATTTTAGATGCCGAGCGTGAAGAAATGACCGTTGAGCGCGTTCGTCAATATGTTGAGCAGGTTCGTGCATTTTCTGCGTAATTTATACGCACACATTATTTTTATTAAGCCACTTACCTAAAAGTGGCTTTTTTTATGTTTTTTGAGGTTTAAATGTCTAGCAGCATTAGTGAGCAAATTAATCATCTTCGTAGTACGTTAGAGCAACACAACTACAATTATTATGTCCTTGATACACCCAGTATTCCTGATGCAGAATACGATAGACTATTGCGCGAGTTAAGCGCCCTTGAAAGAGAAAACCCAGAATTTTTAACGCCTGACTCACCCACTCAAAAGGTAGGAGGCGCTGCGCTGAGTAAATTTGAACAAGTTGCTCACCAAGTGCCTATGTTATCGCTTGATAACGCCTTTAGTGAAGAAGAATTTAGCGCCTTTAACCGCCGTATTAAAGAGCGTTTAATGAGCCAAGATGAGCTTACTTTTTGTTGTGAACCCAAGTTAGATGGCTTGGCTGTGTCGATTATTTACCGTGATGGTGTGCTTGTGCAGGCCGCAACTCGTGGCGATGGTTTTACTGGCGAGAATATTACACAAAATGTAAAAACAATCCGTAACGTGCCCCTTAAGCTGCGTGGCGATTACCCCGCAGAGCTTGAAGTACGTGGCGAAGTATTTATGGATAGCGCTGGGTTCGAAAAATTAAACAGCGAAGCCGAAAAACGTGGCGAAAAAGTATTTGTAAATCCTCGAAATGCAGCCGCAGGTAGCCTACGCCAGCTTGATTCAAAAATCACCGCTAAGCGCCCGCTAATGTTTTATGCGTATAGCACTGGGCTGGTGGCCGATGGCTCAATCCCTGAGGATCACTACCAACAATTGGCAAAATTAACCGATTGGGGTTTACCGCTGTGCCCAGAAACAAAGTTAGTTGAAGGTACGCAAGCGGCTTTAGATTACTACAGTGATATTTTAACGCGCAGAAGCGAGCTTAAATATGAAATTGATGGCGTAGTAATTAAAATAAACCAAAAAGCCTTACAAGAGCGTTTAGGGTTTGTTGCACGTGCACCGCGCTGGGCAATTGCTTATAAGTTTCCTGCACAAGAAGAAATAACCCAGTTACTTGATGTAGAATTTCAGGTTGGCCGCACAGGCGCTATAACGCCGGTAGCGCGGTTAGAGCCCGTATTTGTAGGCGGTGTTACGGTATCAAACGCAACGCTGCACAATGGCGATGAAATAGCCCGTTTAGGCGTAAAGGTAGGCGATACAGTAATTATACGCCGCGCCGGCGATGTTATTCCGCAAATTACACAAGTAGTACTTGAGCGTCGCCCAGATGATGCTCGCGACATTGTATTTCCTGCCAGTTGCCCCATTTGTGACTCACACGTTGAAAAAGTAGAAGGCGAGGCCGTGGCTCGTTGTACAGGTGGCTTAGTGTGCCAAGCTCAGCGTAAACAAGCGATAAAGCATTTCGCATCACGCAAAGCGCTTGATATAGATGGCTTAGGCGACAAAATAGTTGATCAGCTGGTTGATAGAGAGCTGGTAAAAACCCCCGCAGATTTATTTATATTAAAACAAGGTCACTTTGAGTCACTTGAGCGTATGGGTCCTAAGTCGGCTAAAAACTTAGTAGATGCGCTTGAAGCTGCAAAGACAACTACGCTTGCAAAGTTTTTATATTCGCTGGGTATTCGTGAGGTTGGCGAGGCCACAGCGCAAAACTTAGCAAATCATTTTTTAACACTTGAAAAGGTAACCCAGGCAAGTATTGAAAGCCTTACGCAAGTGAGTGATGTAGGGGTTATTGTAGCAACTCATGTTCGTGGCTTTTTTGATGAGCAACATAATGTAGATGTAGTTAATGCTTTAATTGAACAAGGCATTAATTGGCCAGCGCTAACGCCGCCTTCAGAGGATGAGCAACCCTTAGCTGGGCTAACCTATGTATTAACTGGCACTCTTAATACTTTAAACCGAAACGATGCTAAAGCACGCTTACAACAGTTAGGTGCAAAAGTAGCCGGTAGTGTGTCGGCTAAAACAGATGCATTGGTGGCGGGCGAAAAAGCCGGCTCTAAATTAACTAAAGCACAAGATTTAGGCATAGACATACTTAGCGAAGATGACTTAATTGCACTGTTTGATAAATACAATGCTTAGGGTAGTAAAATGAGCCGATATGGACCCGAGTACTGGGATAAATACGGAAGCTACCGTACGCCAATTGCATTTCATCTAAGTTTATTGGTGTTACTACGTGCGTATTTTATTTGGGTTATAGCGGCGCTGAGTCGTCGCCCTGAGCTTGATTTAATGTCGCTATTTTTTAAATCTAAAAACGATTTTTTTATCGCAATTTCGATTGGCGCTATTGCGATAGTGCCCACTTTTTTATTTTGCTTAAGACGACCGCGCGACTCTCATCAACAAAGTGCGCGTTTAGCGATGGTGTGGCGCTACATGCGCTGGCCGTTACTTGTGTGTGCAATAACCGACTTAAGCTGGTTAACAATACAAGCTGCACATAGTCATTACAGGTTTTCACTATTTTTAGCTGTGCAAATGGTGATTGTGTTTTGGGTAATGTGGTACTTGGCAAAGAGTCGTTATTTGCAGGTGTTTTTTAACGATTGGCCAGAGCCTACCGAAAAAGCAGATGATAAAAACGCTAAATAAAAGGGAGCTAAATGGATAACATTAATAAAAAAATTGCCATTGTAGTGCTTGGTATTGGCATTATTTTAGGCGCTTTGGTGTTGTTTACATCGTTAACTGATCATATTTGGTTTTCTGCCGTAATAGGATTATGGTTATTTGTGTTTTGTTCGTGTTTTTACAGGCTGACACCCGCCTTTAAAAAGCGCAATACGCTTGATAATTTTATTCAGCGTGATGCACAGCACTTAATGTTATTTAGCTTGGCAGGTTTTTTTGATAAAAAATTTGGCCCGCAATGGCTTGTTATTGGCAACATTGAACATATAGAAAGTAAGAACGATGAGCTTATTATTTATAGCAATAACGAGCGACAATTTAGTGTAAGTTTACCCGCACAAAAAAATGACATAGACGCCTACATGAAGCGCATACTTTCAGATCACGAAAAGCAAACTATTCGCTTTAGTTAGGGGCTGTTGAACTTTGCGGATTAAAGTTTGTTCAAACTAGGGGCTATTTAATCGCGGCGCGAAGTTTGTAACCTAGTGGGCTAAGTAAAAGCTGAGCAAAGCTTCCGCGTCCTGCTCACGCCCTTTACCTACATCCATGTAGGCAACAAAGAGTAAATAGCCCCTAGGAAGAACCCGTTGGGCAGCGCCTGTTTGGCATTAATACTACGTTATCGCCCAATTATGGGGAATAACCACACTGCATAGGCGCTGCCTTGCCTAAATACCAAACAGACTGCTGCAAATTTAACCTTAAAAGATCAACAGACCCTAATCACTTATTAATACCGAAGGAGGCTATTATGCTTACTTGGAATAATGTTATAAATTTTGCCAATAATGGCAATCCTACGCCACGCGAAAAGGTTGTAAAAACAGACGCGCAATGGCAGGCAATGCTAAGTGATGAGCAATATTATGTGGCACGTAAAAAGGGCACAGAACGCCCTCACAGCTCACAAAGTTGCACATTACTAGAACCGGGTAAATACGCGTGTGTATGCTGCGATAATTTACTTTTTGATGCCGATGAAAAGTTTGATAGCGGCACAGGCTGGCCATCATTCACGCAGCCTGCAACTGTCGATGCAATTGGTTATGTGAACGATTTAAGCCATGGTATGCAGCGCGTTGAAGTGGTGTGTAATGTGTGTGATGCACACTTAGGGCATATTTTTCCTGATGGGCCAGCACCGTCGGGTTTGCGCTACTGTGTAAATGCCGCTGCAATGAAAAAGCTTTAATTATATAGTTAGCCTTCAATCTAGATAAAATAGCTATTTCTAGCCGCTAGTTAGCGCTAGGGGGATTGAATATCGAGTTTCATTTCTTTTGCCATATGCAAAATTTTATCTAATCGCTGCGACTGATCTGGCTGCAGTGTAGAGTTACTCAAAAGGGCGTAACACTTTTTAGCAATAACCAAGTTAAAAGTGCCGCCTTTTTGTTTTGTCGAATCAAACAAACACTGTAATAAATTAAGCGCAATGCTTGGGTTACGCGGCATTACTCTAAATGCTTGCGTAAACGCCTCTAACGCCGTATTTAATTGCCCTCTATTAAATTGAGTTACTGCATGGTTGTTAAGCTCTTTAGGGCCCATTTTAATGTCACGACGCTCACTTTGCTGCTGTTGAATGTAACGCAGGTAAGTTGTATCACTCATATTGGGGTGGCGCTCACAATGGCTAATTATTTGGCTAAATAATGTTTGTGCTTTTTGATGAAAACCCAGCTCGTGAAACGCTTTTGCTTTATCAAGCGCCCCATCTACAGAGCGTATTAACGTATCGTCGTCATCAAGTTGCTCTATAAGGCGCTTGGCTTTTTGGTGCTCGTCTTTTAAATAGTGCAAACGCGCATTAAGTACATCAATTTGAGATTGGTTTGCGTTGTTAGGAAACTGCTTTTTTAAATCATTTATGTATTTATTAGTTTGACGCGAAATACGTTGTATTTGGTCTGTTTGATCTGTGGTTAAAGCAAAGTCTATACCGGCACGGGCAGCATTGAGATAGATGTCGGGGCTGTCATGAATAGAATGACGCGCATAGCTGGCTATGTCTTTTTGGGTTAAATAGCTTTTTTCGTAATCGTGGTTTATTAACGAAACATTGCTTAACGATTTTTGTCTTTGGATGTTACGTGGTGCGATATCGACTGCTTGGCTTAAAAAATCTTGTGCCAATTCAAATTGGTTTAGTTTTATTTCTAATCGGCCGAGTAAATCCAGTGCAACTAAACGTGTTTCATGGCGTTCAAGCATGGTTTTTAACATGCGCTGAGCAAGAATATGCTCATTATTAGCAATCAGCGCTTCTACTAAACCAACTTTGGCCCAGGCAAATTTTTGTATGTCTAGCACCGAGGCAAAAAAGTCTTTAGCTTCTTCACTGCGGTTTAGCCTAAGCAATGCATCTCCTTTTAAGCGAAGGAGGATAGGGCTGTATATATTGTTTTTTTTATTTAAAGTGGCATCGATTACTTTTATTGCTTTAGAGTCGTTGCCATCATCTACTAAGGTATAAATGCTCTGTAGCTCATTTTTACGTTTTAGAATACGCTCAATCCGCGTTTTTAACTCTTGTACCGTAAATGGCTTTACCAAAAAGTCGTCGGGTTGAAGCTCTAAAACGCTATGCACTAGCGCACCGCTGGTTTCTGCAGAAATAAAAATAAACGCAGTGGAGTTTTTTATCAGTTGCTTAACACGGAGTTCTTCGTAGAGTTGGTAGCCGTCTTGGTGTTTGCTTAAATTAAACGAACATACAATTAAATCAAATTGCTCAGCCAAACATTGCTCTTTTGCTGCAATTGCATGATCGGCAAAGTGCAACTGCCGAAAGCCAAGCCTTTCTAGCGACTGTTTCATATAGCTTTGAGCGAGGGGCTGCTCTTCCACTATCAGTATTTTGGCTTTGGCGTAGATCTTAGTTGGCATTGGCTTACATGTTGTTTGATTTATCACAGACTATAATCAACAGTTTAGCTGCTTACAAGGGAATTTAACTATTAGCCGAGGTTATTAGAAGATTAAGTTATTTTCATACGTTTAGATGGCTTCATATTATCTTGGCCTTAGCGATTTAAAACCATTGCTTAATTAATAGGTAAAAAGCAGCTCTAAATAATAGTTAAAATAATCTAGGTTTTTGTGGAGTGTTTATACGTGGTGGGTGATATTGGACTTGAACCAGTGGCACTCGCCTTTATTTGTAAAGGACGGCGATGCTCTCTTTTTTTACAACTGGATTAATTACCCAAATAGGATTTTTATAATAATTATTCAGAAGAGTTTAGATGCTTTAGAAGTGTTTATATGTGGTGGGTGATTACTTGGCTTGATACCGGTAACCCTCGCCTTTATTTGTAAAGGGTGGCGATGCTCTCTTTTTCTTATAACTGAGTTAATTACCTTTATATAATTTTATAGGGTACAGATTAATCGTTTTGCAAAAGACAAATTAAGAGTGATATTTTTGGAATTTTTTAACTTAGGTATTTTGAAGTGTTTATATGTGGTGGGTGATATTGAACTTGAACCGGTGACACTCGCCATTATTTGTAAAGGGCGGCGATGCTTTCTTTTTCTTACAACTGGATTAATTACTCAAATAGGATTTTTATAATAATTATTCAGAAGAGATTTGATGCTTTAGAAGTGTTTATATGTGGTGGGTGATTACTTGGCTTGATACCGGTGACACTCGCCATTATTTGTAAAGGGCGGCGATGGTCTCTTTTTCTTATAACTGGATTAATTACCCAAATAGGATTTTTATAATAATTATTAAGAAGAGTTTAGATGCTTTAGAAGTGTTTATATGTGGTGGGTGATACTGGACTTGAACCAGTGACCCTCGCCTTGTAAGGGCGATGCTCTCCCAACTGAGCTAATCACCCACATATAATAGGTATGACTTTATCAATTTAACGTTTAGTATAATTTGGTGGGTGATACTGGACTTGAACCAGTGACCCTCGCCTTGTAAGGGCGATGCTCTCCCAACTGAGCTAATCACCCAAATTATATATTTAATATGCACCATTCTAAGAATGGTGGGTCGTACTGGACTTGAACCAGTGACCCTCGCCTTGTAAGGGCGATGCTCTCCCAACTGAGCTAACGACCCATATTAAATTTTAAAACGCGACTATTAATATAATAATAGGCTTTATATGTGGTGGGTGATACTGGACTTGAACCAGTGACCCTCGCCTTGTAAGGGCGATGCTCTCCCAACTGAGCTAATCACCCACATATAAATTAAAACGCTACTATTAAAATAAATAGTACTGGACTTTAACCAGTGAACCTCGCCGTTACTTGGAAGTAGCGGTAATGCTCTCTTTTTTCTAACTGAGTAATGACCCATTTAGATTTTTGTAATATGCACCATTCTAAGAATGGTGGGTCGTACTGGACTTGAACCAGTGACCCTCGCCTTGTAAGGGCGATGCTCTCCCAACTGAGCTAACGACCCATATTACATGCTACTACCTGTAGTAAGTAGTACTGGACTTTAACCAGTGAACTTCGCCATCTTTTATAAAAAGCGGTGATGCTCTCTTTTCTTGTAACCGAGCTAACGACCCATATTACAATTTTAAAACGCGACTATTAATATAATAGGTTTTATATGTGGTGGGTGATACTGGACTTGAACCAGTGACCCTCGCCTTGTAAGGGCGATGCTCTCCCAACTGAGCTAATCACCCACATATAAATTAAAACGCTACTATTAAATAATAGTACTGGACTTTAACCAGTGAACCTCACCTTCTTTTACTTAAAGCAGTGACGCTCTCTTTTCTAACTGAGCTAACAACTCATATAGAATTTTAGATGTGTACACTTAATAAAGTGGTGGGTGATACTGGACTTGAACCAGTGACCCTCGCCTTGTAAGGGCGATGCTCTCCCAACTGAGCTAATCACCCACATCTAAACAACATTACATTGCTGCGTTGTTGTGGGGCGCTATTATAGATAGAGTTGCAAATGTGTCAACACTTGAATGATAAAAATGTGCTGAATGAAGGTTTTATAAACAGCGCAGGGTGGTTGGCGTTTACTTTATCATCAAATTTAAGTTGTTAGGGTAAATTAACAGCTGAAACTGAGCTAAGTGACTGCCTTATTTTTACTTACAATAAAAAGCATTGCTTAAATAAGCTAATAAAAGGCGATGTTGAAATTGATACAGTAAGCGTGACGTTTTATCAAAAAGAAGATTTATGACTATATAAGGTTTTAAATTATTGAACTGGTATACGGTACTTTTTAAAAGGTAAGGGCATAAGCCGTTATCTGTATTGCCATTAGTGCGAATAAACGTTAATTAACGCCATGGCTTTTGGCACAATGACAACAAAATAGAGCCTACTACCCAAACTGGAACATAGTGTTTAAAAACAGCACGAGTTATTTGCTAGCACTTTTAACGACAGCCTAATTCACTTCAATTTTTATATGTGTGTACAAGCAACTTAAAAGAGGGAAGGGTTGAGCATTTAATAATAAGGTTATCGAATAGAGCCCTCGCATTTTAATAGCACACTTAAATGCGAGGTTTAGCCTTGGTTTTAGTACTTTTTTAACCCCAACTCAATTTGCATATAAATGTATACCTTTTATGTTAAACATTATTACTTCATCAACGAGGTATAAATAGATAATTAACCTGTTTATAGTACTGTGAGATGAAGTACAGGCCAAATTTTGTCGAAATTGTATTTTTTTGCATGTCTGATAGCCAGTTTGTTGAAAATTAAACCATTTAAATAAAGTGGCATAAAAAACTGTTGACTTTATTTTGGGGGGTGCATAGAATGCGCCCCGCACTCAGCGATACACAACGTGTTAAACACGTTGTGTATTAAAAGGTTTGGGGCTATAGCTCAGCTGGGAGAGCGCTTCGCTGGCAGCGAAGAGGTCTGCGGTTCGATCCCGCATAGCTCCACCAAATCTTTGTGCATGTCCTAGGGTAGCAGTTTTCTGTGTCCCCATCGTCTAGAGGCCTAGGACACCGCCCTTTCACGGCGGTAACAGGGGTTCGAATCCCCTTGGGGACGCCATCTAACAAATAGTTAGGCGTGGTTTTACCAAGAGAATAGCGTAACACTTAAAGCTCGAGTCTTTATGTGTATTAAACGTATTATCTTAGCACCTCATGATATGAGTTAAACTTATCAATTGTCCTAGTGACACTTTTTAGTGTCCCCATCGTCTAGAGGCCTAGGACACCGCCCTTTCACGGCGGTAACAGGGGTTCGAATCCCCTTGGGGACGCCACTTACTATTTATAGTAGGGTAGTGTTATTAAAAACTCGTCTGAAACGAGTCAAACCATTCAGTTGTCCTAGTGACACAGAAAACGTTTTTGAGAAGATAATGCCATTCGCCTCGCAGGCTCGGTCTCATCTTACTTAGAAATAGCAAATCAGTGATTTGCAAAGCAATTTCTGCGTCCCCATCGTCTAGAGGCCTAGGACACCGCCCTTTCACGGCGGTAACAGGGGTTCGAATCCCCTTGGGGACGCCACT
>NZ_JAQREZ010000043.1:0-37355 GCF_028598715.1 Pseudoalteromonas sp. GABNS16E | reverse complement strand
TCGACATCTACGTAAATTGCATCTAAGTTATTCATGCCCTTGCCTTGGTAATCTTATGTTTCTTGGTCGAAAGATCTGATCACCGCAAGGGCATTTAGTTCCATTTCTTATGTGCAGCTCAGGTTAAATAAGCACTCCCAGCGCTAATTAATCAATACCCAAGCGGCCGATGTTAGGATGACATTGGCCGCTTTTTTACTAGGGCGTGTTGATTTTTGATAGTTAAATTTGCAGCAGCGTGTTTGGTTTTTAGGCAAGGCAGCGCCTATCAAGTGTAGTTATTCCATATAAATAGGCGAAACGCAGGAGCAGTTATCATGCCCACTAGGTTACAAACCTCACGCCGCAATTTAATCGCCCCTAGATTAAACAAATTTCAATCCGCAAAGTTCAACACGCCCTAATCAACATTCTTAAAAACTGGCTTATAAACAAACCATTTAGCATTTTTATCTGCTAGCAATTTACTCCCCACAACGCTACTATTTAATGAATACGCAGTGGAGATAATTATGAACAGTCAAAGATTAAGCGAATTTGAAGAATACTTTCAAATAAATGAAAGCATTCGAGTAAACTTATTTGCTGTAGAAAATCAGTTAGTGCCGCAATCTCAACTCGCGCTTGAAGACGACATACCTCCTCTATTTAAGCTAGCTAACGAAGTCAGTGAGCTTGAACAGGCCTCTTTAAGACCCCTTAGAAACTTAGGCGATTTAGCACAAGAGCTGGCGGCTTTTTTACAAGCACAGTCGCGTAAAATTGATTTAATAATGAGCCACATTTTAGCCTCAGAGCAAGCTCAAGATAACGCCATCCAGTGCGATAGCTACGGCGGAGGCGGCATTCGCTTTACTTCGCCTGATGTATACGCAATAGGCCAAGCATTTAGAACAAAGCTATTTTTACACCACGAAGCCTCAGCCGTCTACTGTTATACAGAAGTTGTGGCCGTTGAAAAACAAGACAGCGAACACTACCAATACACATTACTGTTTACTGCAATAAGAACCACAGACCAAGAATTAGTTGTCAGAGCCAGCTTACATGCACAAACACGCCAGCTAAAAAAACGCCAAAAACTCGAACAAATTGACAATGATTCTAGCGGCGATAAATAGCTGACATATGCATGTAAAATGCTAAACTAGCGCCACCGTAATTTGTATCAAAACTTCATGAACTTTAGACTTTTACCTGAATGGGCTGAGCAAGACGCCGTTATGCTTACTTGGCCCCATGCACAGACCGACTGGGCTGATACGCTTGAACGCGTAGAGCCTGTTTATGTTGAGCTTGCAACGCATATCACAGCCGTGCAGCAGCTTGTTATTGTTGCCCATAACGCGGCGCTTAAAAGCCACATTACTGCCTTGCTAAAAAAAGCAAATATAAACTTAAGCCACGTGCACTTTGTTGTTACACCAACAAACGATACCTGGGCACGGGATCACGGCCCTATTACCTGCGCGAATATTGACGACGCTCGCCAACTTAAAATTTACGACTTTATCTTTAATGGCTGGGGTAATAAGTTCGAAAGTGCCCTCGATAATAAAATTAACGCCGTACTGGTAAACAAGCTAAGTAATCCAAACACTGATTACCAAGCCCTGAATGTGGTACTTGAAGGTGGCGGCATTGAAATTAACGAATACGGTGTGTTGCTTACAACCAGCGAATGTTTACTGAATAAAAACCGCAACCCCGATTTATCATCAGGCGATATTGAGTCAATTTTAACAACGCATTTAGGCGCAACTGACTTTTTATGGGTAGATCATGGCTACTTAGCCGGTGACGATACCGACAGCCATATCGACACACTGGTACGTTTTGCCCCCAATAATACACTTGTGTATGTTAAGTGCGATGCTAAAGAAGATGAGCACTTTAACGCATTAGATGCGATGGAAAAGCAGCTACAAAGCTTTAAAACGCAAAATAATACCCCATATACGTTAATTGATTTGCCGTGGCCAAAACCAGTGTTTGATGATGACAACACCCGTTTACCTGCAACGTACGCAAACTACTTGATTATCAATAATACGGTTTTAGTCCCGACGTATAACGATGACAACGACGCACTGGCGCTAGCGCAAGTTCAAAAAGCATACCCAGCGCACACTATTATTGGCGTTAATTGCCTACCTATTATTGAACAATTTGGTAGTTTACATTGCATTACCATGCAATTACCTCGTGGATTTTTAGCTGGAGCAGCACAATGACAAGCCCTGCAAAATTAACCGTTGCCTTAGTGCAACAAACTAACAGTGATAACGCCTGCCAGAATATGGCAAAGTCGACTGC
Source organism: Pseudoalteromonas sp. GABNS16E (assembly GCF_028598715.1). Taxonomy (NCBI): domain Bacteria; kingdom Pseudomonadati; phylum Pseudomonadota; class Gammaproteobacteria; order Alteromonadales; family Pseudoalteromonadaceae; genus Pseudoalteromonas; species Pseudoalteromonas sp. GABNS16E. Next base: position 35,039 of record NZ_JAQREZ010000043.1, on the reverse strand, counting down.
TGGCATTCGTGATGCTGCTAAGCAAGGCGCACAGCTTGTGGTTTTGCAAGAGCTGCATCGTAGTCTGTATTTTTGCCAAACAGAAGATGTGAATGTATTTGACCTAGCCGAAACAATTCCGGGCCCAAGCACAAACACACTGGGCGAGCTTGCTAAAGAGCTCGGCATCGTTATTGTGGCTTCACTGTTTGAAAAACGTGCCACTGGGCTTTATCACAATACCGCGGTGGTACTTGAAAAAGACGGCACCATTGCGGGAAAATACCGTAAAATGCACATTCCTGATGATCCGGGCTTTTACGAAAAATTTTACTTTACACCAGGCGATTTAGGCTTTGAGCCAATTCAAACCTCAGTAGGTAAGTTAGGTGTTTTAGTATGCTGGGATCAATGGTTCCCTGAAGCGGCCCGTTTAATGGCCATGGCTGGCGCAGAGGTACTAATTTACCCAACCGCAATAGGCTGGGACCCACGTGATGATAACGCAGAGCAAACACGCCAAAAAGACGCGTGGGTAATAAGCCAGCGTGCGCATGCGGTTGCGAACGGCGTACCCGTTATTAGCTGTAACCGTGTAGGGCACGAAAACGACCCTAGCGGACAAAGCGAAGGTATACAATTTTGGGGTAACTCGTTTATTGCAGGCCCTCAAGGCGAAATGCTCTCAGAGGCGAACAATACTGATGAGCAAATTTTAGTAGTAGAACTTGATCAAAAAGCCTCTGAAAACGTAAGACGTATATGGCCGTACTTACGCGACCGCAGAATTGATCACTATCAAGACTTAACAAAAATTTACCGAGACTAAATAACTGCATGGCGTTTGTGAGCAAACGCCAACTAAAAAATGGAGCACTAAATGGCGTTTGAGCAATGGGCAGCCTTGCCGTGGGTAAAATCTCAAAAAGATAAAATTCAATGGGGGCAGCTAACTGGCAGTGCACTAAGTATAGCCATTGCAGAAGGTGTAAAACAGCAAAACGATTTAGTGCTTATTGTTACGCCAGATACGCCAAGCGCATTGCGACTTGAAACCGAGCTCGAATACTTATTGCCAGATAACCCGGTAATGGTATTTCCTGATTGGGAAACCTTGCCGTATGACCATTTTTCTCCGCACCAAGATATTATTTCAGCGCGCTTAGCCACTTTAAACACTTTAAAAAACGAGCAGCAAAGCGTACTTATAGTGCCTGTATCTACGTTAATGCTACGTACTGCGCCCGCTTCGTTTATTTATGGCTCTACCCTTAATTTTAAAGTAGGCGATAAACTCGACACCCATAACCTGCGCTGTAATTTAGAACAAGCAGGATATTTAAACGTACAACAAGTAATGGAGCACGGTGAATACGCAATACGTGGCTCTATTGTTGATTTGTACCCAATGGGCAGTGTGCACCCATTTAGGCTCGACTTTTTTGACGATGAACTCGACTCTATTCGTTTATTTGACGTAGAAACCCAGCGCTCAGATGAAAAAGTAGATAAAATTGAGTTACTGCCCGCGCATGAATTTCCAACCAACGAAGCAGACGTTGAGCGTTTTAGAATAAATTATCGCGATAAATTTGGGGCCAGCTCAGAGCAAGACTCTGTTTACATGCAAGTAAGCAAAGGTACTTGGCCGGCCGGTATTGAATACTACATGCCGCTGTTTTTTGAAAAGCTTGCCACCATTTTTGATTACTTGCCAAACACCACTACGGTTATGCAACTAGGTGATTTAGAACACGCCGCAGATACCTTTTGGCACGATGTAAACGTACGCTACGAAAACCGAAAAGTAGATCCCCTGCGTCCACTACTGGCGCCCAGCGAGTTGTATCAACCTATTAATGAGTTGTTTTCTAATTTAGGTGAGTTTTCACGAATACGTTTATCGCAAGCTAAATTGCCCACTAAAGCAGGCAATAAAAACTTAAATGTGAGCGAGCTGCCCGCAGTAAGAATCGATCATAAACAACACGAACCCTACGGCGCATTTATTAACTATGTGGCAGAGCAAAAAAAGAAAAAAAGCCGTATTTTATTAAGTGTTGAGTCTGATGGTCGCCGCGAGTCTTTATTAAGCGTGCTTAAGCCAAGCGGCTTAAAGTTTAAAGAATTTGAAAGCTTACAGCAATTTACACAAAGCCAAAGCGATGTAGGCTTAATTGTAAGCCCTCTTGAGCAAAGTGTTGTACTGGGTACAAAACCGAGCCTTTCTATTATTACCGAGCAAGAGCTGTTAGGTATTAAGGTGTCGCAACGGAGGCGCCGTAAACATAAATACGAAGCAAGCCAAAATGCGCTAATTCGCAACTTAGCCGAGCTTAAAGAGGGCCAGCCAATTGTGCACCTTGATCACGGTGTTGGTCGCTATCAAGGCCTGCAAACAATTGACGCGGCAGGGGTAATCACTGAGTTTGTTACCATTACCTATGCCGGTGAAGCAAAACTGTATGTGCCGGTATCGGCACTGCATATGCTAAGCCGTTATTCGGGCGGTGAAGAAGCAAGCGCCCCGCTTCATAAACTTGGCTCAGATGCTTGGGAGAAAGCCAAAAAGCGTGCCGCCGAAAAAGTACGTGATGTAGCCGCAGAGCTGTTAGATATTTACGCACAACGCCAAGCAAAACCAGGTAATAAATTTGCACTCGATGGGCAAAGCTATCGCCAATTTAGCGACAGCTTTCCATTTGAAGAAACTGACGATCAGCGTAATGCTATTGAAGCCGTACTTGGTGATATGCAATCAAAACTTGCTATGGACCGATTAGTGTGTGGTGATGTAGGCTTTGGTAAGACAGAAGTGGCTATGCGCGCCGCGTTTGTAGCGGTTAACGATAACAAACAAGTCGCCGTATTAGTACCAACCACCCTGCTGGCTCAGCAACATTACGAAAACTTTAAAGACCGCTTTGCCGATTTCCCTATCGAAGTGGGAGTGTTGTCGCGCTTTAATTCAACTAAAGAGCAAAAAGACACGCTTGAAAAAATGGCCGACGGTAAACTAGATATCGTTATTGGAACGCATAAATTAATTCAGCAAGATATTAAATTTAATGACTTAGGTTTACTCATTGTTGATGAAGAGCACCGCTTTGGTGTGCGCCAAAAAGAAAAAATAAAGTCATTACGTGCTGATGTAGATATATTAACGCTCACTGCAACGCCTATTCCGCGTACTTTAAATATGGCGATGAGCGGCATGCGTGATTTATCTATTATTGCCACCCCACCTGCTAAGCGTTTAGCGGTTAAAACCTTTGTACGCCAACGCGACAGCGACTTAATACGCGAAGCCATACTGCGTGAAATTAAACGCGGCGGCCAAGTGTACTTTTTGCATAACAATGTTGAGACTATTGAGCGAGTCTCGCAAGAGATCAGCGAATGGGTGCCAGAGGCTAGTGTCACCTCTGCTCATGGGCAAATGCGCGAGCAAGAGCTTGAGCAAATAATGACAGACTTTTATCATCAAAAATACAATGTACTGGTATGTACCACCATTATCGAAACCGGTATTGATGTGCCTACTGCTAATACTATTATTATGGACAGAGCCGATAAACTTGGCCTTGCGCAATTACACCAATTACGCGGTCGTGTTGGGCGAAGCCACCACCAAGCGTATGCTTATTTATTAACCGGCGATGCTAAAGCACTTTCTAAAGATGCCACCAAACGCTTACAAGCAATTGAGTCGTTGGAAGATTTAGGCGCAGGTTTTGCCCTTGCTACACATGATTTAGAAATACGTGGTGCGGGTGAGCTATTAGGCGACGATCAATCAGGGCAAATGCAAACTATTGGCTTTAGCTTGTATATGGAAATGCTAGAGCAAGCGGTTAATGCCCTTAAAAATGGTAAAGAGCCAACGCTTGAAAACCTGCTTCAGCAGCAAACTGAAGTTGATTTAAAACTCCCTGCCTTACTACCTGATGATTACATACACGATGTTAATGCGCGTTTAGGTATGTACAAGCGCATTGCAAGTTGTGCTAACCTTGCCGATATGGACGAATTACAAGTAGAGCTAATAGACCGCTTTGGTTTATTACCTGATGCCACTAAAAACCTATTTAGTATGCAGCAACTAAAAATGCGTGCTAGCGATTTAGGAATTACAAAAATAGAGGCAAACCCTAAAGGGGGCTACTTTGAATTTAGCCAAAATACGAAGGTTAATCCTAGCTTCATCATAGGCTTGATACAAAGTGCACCCCATGTGTACAAAATGGATGGCGCAAATAAATTGCGCTTTGCAATTAATGAGGTAAACCCTCGTGAACGCTTAAAAATGGTCACTGCAATGATTGCAGATTTCGAAAAAAAGGTTAGCCATTAATGTTGCTAAAAAAATCGCTTATCGTGTTATGTTGCTTATTTAGCAGCAGCGCATTTGCAGAACGTTGGTTTGAAGTAGAAGTGCTGGTATTTAAACAGCGCCCTGCCCCCTATTTACAAGAAGACTTTAGCTTAAAGCACGAGCCCATTAAGGCGAAAAATACGTTAGAGCTACTCACCCCTTTATACACAGAGCAAGCTATGCAGGCATGTATAGATGGCGATAGTCGCTTTCAAAAACGCTCGTTTACCGATTCTTTAGTTAATGCCAACCCACAATCGGGTGTGTGTGATAACAGTATCGACTTTATGAAAAGTTACGACGAGTTGCCCGTTACGCCATTAGCACCGGCACAAGATACAATGGATGAGCCCTATTTACTCGCACCTGAGCAATTACAATTTACTGCCCAGCGCCGCGCTTTAGACAGAAAAGGTTTAGCCCCGCTACTACATACCGGCTGGCGCTTTGAAGGGGCAAGTAAATCGCGTGCGCCTAGCATACATTTAATTTCTGGGGATCATATAAAACGCGACGTTAACACTACGCCTAATTATTCAAATCCCGACTTTATTAGCTTAGTACAAAGTAAGCCACAGCTATTTGATACCTTAGAGCAGCCCCTAAGCTATTGGGAGCTAGATGGTTTATTTAAAATACATTTACGCCACTACCTTTACATAACCGCTGATTTTGACGTAAACGAAAAACTACCTAATGGGGATATAGAATCGGCCCGCTTTTCACAATTTAAACGTGTAATTAGTGGTGAAATCCATTACTTTGATCATCCTCGTATGGGCATGATTGTACAAATACGAAAGTATAAACACTAAATCAATAGGACATAACAATGAAAAAACTCCTGATCATCGCAGCAACGCTAAGCCTGGCAGCTTGTTCAAAAGTAAGCCTAGAAAACTACGAAAAAATTGAAGTTGGCATGGATAAATCCGAAGTAGAAGCTATTTTAGGCTCTGCTGATAACTGCGTAGAAAAAACCCTACATACTAATTGTGTATGGGGTGATGAGTCTAAAAACATAGAAATAACACTCGTTTCAGACAAGGTAACTATTTATTCTAAGCACGGTATAACACAGTAATACTGCACTAAATTAGGTAAATTAGGTAAATTAGGTAAATTTACATGACACTAAGGGATAGCCGTTGCTATCCCTTTTTTATTTTCTATTTTTTAGAGTAAATAAGTTCAATATTAACTATTTTACTGCGATTAAGGGTTATTTTGTAACGCTGGTACAAAGTTCTTTCCTCGTCTTTTAGTACCATCACCAAATTTAACTGGTAGCGCCTTTCAACCGCTTGCTTTGATATTTTATTACCATCTAAATGATACAGCTTGCCCTCGCCGCGTTTTAAATACCGTGCAAAGGGCGCCAAATTAAAGCGCATACTTTGCTGTAGAGTATCGTAACCTGGTAAAAACTCTTTAGCAGAAACACGTGTTTCACTGGCAAAATGCAGCCACTGCGCGGCTAGCTTGTTTTGCTGACGCCTTTTTGAAAATATTGTTTTTACTTCACTAGGGATTTTTTTAAAACGCATATACTCAAGCCACACAAACTGACTTGCAACGCGGTCTTTAGTGATGCTGTTTTTAAATACAAACCGCCATTTAGGACGCCCGCGAACAATAGCGCGCCAAATTACCCGCGTAATGTCTTCTTTAAATATTTCTCGCAAGCCGTAAATAACCCCTAATATTAAAATAAGGGTAGCGGTAACTTCGGTAAAGGTTGAGCGCGCGTTAAGTATAACCACCATTACAAATGCCATAATGACAGCTGTAACCGTGCCTTTTACTAAACGCTTTAAGTAACTATTTAAATAACGCGTATTGCGATGCAAAATAACGCCGTGCTCTATAAGGCGCTGCAGTAAACGCATTTTATTCGTAATGCGGTTACCATCTTGCAACGTGGTTTCTGAGTTGTAATTTTGCTCAAACCGGTATGTATTTTCGTTTTTACAAAATTGCAGTAAGTCGTTGCGCTCTTTCGCAAAGTCACTGCTGCGCGGGCCTTCATCTAATAGCTTTAAAAACGACTGCTCAACATGCCAACTTAAATAGTTATCGGCATTGGTGTAAAACGGCACCAATTTTTCATCATCGGGGGTATATCTGCGCAGCTTTTTTAGCAGCCCTTCACTTTGCTCAAACAGCTCTTGTGCACGGGCATAAAAAGCATCCACTTCTTGAATTTTTAATGCATCTTTAATATCAGCGTCGAGCGCTAAACGCACCTGATAACAGTACAAATTAAGGTTTTGGCGGTAATCTTGTTGCTCACCTTTGTTTTTACTAACAAAGCGGCTACGCACTAAGGGTAAGTGTATGTTTTTAGCGTTATAAGCTAAGTGCGATTTAAAGTGGTTATTAAAATAAGACTCTTCACTGAGGGTTTGCACGTTTATACCCATTTCATTGGGTATAGAAAAATACAGGTCGATACGCTGCTCAGAGCGAGGGGATAACTCTGGTTCTATGACAAAAGATAAATTTTCATCTTGTTTTATCAAACAACTCTCCTTTTATTGAGTGTATAAGTGTACTGGTCTCCTTAATTTTGTTCAATAAAAAAGGCCCAGTAAACACTGAGCCTTAATACGATTAATGTGCTAATTAAAACTTGTAGTTTACGCTAGCAAACACGCGAGAACCCACTACATCGTAAATTTCTGGAACAGTGCCCATATCATTACCACCTAGTACTTCTTCTGGTTCTTTATCAAAGATGTTGTTCATACCACCAGTAACACGAAGTGCATCATTGATGTTATAGCTCATCGAGATATCATGGTATATAACGTTATCAGTGCTAAACGACTCACCGTAGTAATCACCATCCATACCACGAATAAAGCGTGCATTATAAAGAACATTGAATGCATCGGTAATATCATAGCTTACAGAAAGGTTAGACTTTACTTTAGAGTATCCACCAACGTTACCATCAATAGTGCCTGTGTAGTCAATATCATCTTGCTCAAACTCGATAAGGTAGGTCGTATCTAAGTTAATGCGGTAATTATCGGCTGTGTAGCTAATATTCCAGTCAATACCTGACGTTTCTTGAGCTCCGACATTTGTAAGAGCTGAGCTTAAATCAGATAAATCACCAGATGACGTAATATTCACAGAAGCACAAGACTCAGCATCACCTGCAAAACAGTTGTTCATTTCATTTTGAACATCAAGACGGGTAATTGCGTTAGTAATATCAAACTTCCAGTAATCTAAAGTCGTTGATAAGCCATCAGTAATTTCCCATACAGTACCAAACGTAAATGAGCGGCTCTCTTCTGCCTGAAGATCTGGATCACTTGTGTAGTTAACCAAAATCTGAGCGTCTTGCTCATTACCCCATGGATCTGCAAGGTAATCATAAGAACCTGAGTTACCACCAAACAATTCAGCTACATTCGGTGCTCTAAAACCTGTTGCAAGTACTGAGCGCACCATGAAGGTATCTGTAACATTCCAAGTAGCGCCCAATTTCCACGTTGTTTCGCCACCAAAAGTAGAGTAATTGTCATAACGAGCTGCACCTTCTAAGGTTACACTCTCTAAAACAGGAACAGACGTCTCAAAGTACACCGACTGTACAGAGTAATCACCTTCTGTTGGGTCTTGTTGAGCTGCTGTACTCTCGCCTAGCTGTGTAATTAGATCTGGAGTATAAAAACCACTTTCATAGCGATTTTCAACACCTATTGCATAGCCGATATCATTTTCAGTTACGTTACTGTATCCAGCAGAAAGGATAAACTGCTCATTTCCGCCTTCATTTTGCTCTGTGTAAATAGAGTCATTTGAGGTTAAGAAGTTACGCTCTAATGAGTCACCACTAAACCACAAATCTTGATTAGCATAGATACTTTCTTCAACACGGCTAGCATTTATTGAGTTTTGAACGGTATCTTTAGAATCATTTCGACCGTATGTTGCACTGATATCCCAGCTAGCATCGTTATCCAATGTTCCTTGCAACGCTAAAGATGCACGGTAAGTATCAGTTTCTTGCTCATAAATACGAGGACCAGCATCAACCATTCTGCGTCGGTATTCTAAAGTATCAGCAAGGGCACCGTCTTCAACAAATGCTGAAGTATACTCGGCATCTAAATTAGCAGTTTGAAGATCTACACTTGCTGGTTGAGGAGCTAACTGTTGAGTTGACTCGCGGCGTGTATACATTAAATCTACATTTAATGTAGTGTCAGAGTCTAGCTCCGTGTCATAGCTTGTAAAAACACTGTATAAATCATTAGGTGTTTGTGCATAACTAGACGTAGTGTAATCATATGATGTTGTTCTATCTTCAAAAACACCATTTCCTTCGTAAGTTTTTCCACCTAAAGTCCCTTCAGGGATAAAAGAAGATTGACCTGGTTCAACAAAACTTCTGTCAGATTGAATCACTTCTCCACGACTTGAAAATTGTGCACCAACAACTAAGTTACCATCAGCAACTTGCATTCCATGAAGTAAGCTAAAGCCGTAGTTATTACCATCAGCTTTAGTCGTTCGGCTGCCTTCAATATTAAGTTCAGTACCTTCAAAATCCTTCTTAGTAATGATGTTTACAACACCAGCGATAGCGTCAGAGCCATAAACCGCTGATGCACCATCTTTTAAGATTTCGATAGATTTTATCATTGCTACTGGAATGGTATTTAAATCAACTGAAGAATCGGCACCAGTACCAGATGAAACCATACGACGGCCATTTAAAAGTACTAGAGTACGTTGTGCGCCCATACCTCTTAGATTTACAGTAGCTGAACCACCTGAGCCGTTATTGCTTGAACCACCTAAACTCATGCCAGCAGCTGATGGCTGGTTTGAAAGCACATCGGCAACTGATGTGTAACCGCTTTTAGCAATAAAATCATCACCGATGATAGTGATTGGACTAGCCGTTTCCATGTCCGTACGGTTAATGCGAGAACCCGTTACTTGAATTTTTTCAATAGCGTTTGCGCCATCTTCGGCCGCTACTACTTGCATACTTGAGAACATTGGGATTGCTGCGATTACAGCTAAACCAAGAGTTGATTTTTTCATGAATAAACCCTACTTGTTGGAAATTTACCTTGATTGGTAATGCTCACTTTTTATAAGAATTGTGAGTCAGGGGGGCAACTTAGGCTGAGCTAACTGAACAAAAACTTAATGGGTGATTGCTATATATACAACACCAAAAAAGAATAACCAAAAAAGGTACAAAGGTTATAGCTTGTTGCAGTGTTAACTAAAAAAAACAATTAAAAATCATGGGCATGCAACAAAAACAAAGCAATTAAAACACACCTGAAATCAAAGTTATGCAGATTGTAATCAAATGTAATTAGTGGATAAATATACCCTTTTTAGAAAAATTAACATATTAATCACAGCGCATTAGTAAAACCGTAAAGCTGTAATAAAATTAATAACCATAAATATGCAGATTTACCGCTTAAATAGTCTTATTAAGCTATTTATTTCGTTTTTTGGGTAATGTTTTTTTGTTCAGCGAGACTTCAACGTTTGCTCGGATCGAAAGGCGTTATTTAATTTAGCAAATCATTAGAGGGTCTTAATTTGAGGGCGTTTAGCTTTATTAAAATAGTGATCATGAAACTAAGCAGGATTTACTTTTTTACATGCCCAGTAATGCAAGTAATACGCTTTTACCATAAACAAGTAAAATACACCCTATTGGCGTAAGGCAATTCACTCCATAACAAGAACGAGTAAGCACACCAACACAAAACAGATGAGAATAAAAAAAGGTTACAGCATACAAGGCAGCAAAGAGGTTTAAATGTGTTAGTGCTTTAAATACAATTTTATACACTTGCTATTGCAGCGCTGCATATAAAAGGCATACCGCTAAATAGTAATGCCTTATTATAGGAATAGCTTATTATAGTAATACCTAATTAATAGCTTTATTTTGATATGTACCAGCTAAAAAAATGATTGGCATGAAAAGGTTTCTTAATACGTTACGTAAAAATTATAAAAGTGAGTGATTTGCTCACCAGTTTGAACATTGCTTAAATTAAGCACCAGTTGCCACAGCATATTTTTCTCAGAGCATATGCCCACCATAGTGTCACTTTTATAAATAGTTGCTTCTTTAGTGAACTTTTGCGGAATAAAACCCATATACATGGTTATACTTTCAAGCTTAGCGTTATCTATTTTTAGGTGGTCGGGTAAATCAAGGTAAATACTAAAGGGGGTTTCGGGGGTAATATTTTTATCACTTAACCATACTTTAACACCGGTATTATAAATACAGCGCTGATTCGTGTCGCAATTTGTTTTTAACAGTGCTTTTTGATCTTTTTGGTTGGCATTGTCACAGCCTGTTAATACAAAAAACAGCATTAAAAACAAAGATAATCTATATATATGCATAACAAATCCGCGCTAAATAAAAACAAATCTTAATTAGCATGCTTTGAAATAACAATAGCCAGTGTGATGTTTGGTTAATATAGGTACAATCTGTATCAAAAAATAAACAACAAACTCACAAACTTTGATTGATGTCATAATTTTATGTAATTGACCTATCTTTTTTAGGCCAAAAAATTTATCATTTCACCCGCAAAAAATAAGGGTTTCTCGAGTTTGTTTTCTGAAGCATTCAGGCTTTGAACGTTTTAGGTAATACGCTTGGGGAAAATAGTAGGCCCCACTTTAAACGGTGGGTAATTCATTTCTAAACGCATTTATTGCAGCGGAAGCCAGAAAATGAGCCAAACAGTAGCATCACAAACTGAGTATAACTATAAAGTTGTACGCCAATTCGCTATTATGACAGTGATTTGGGGCATCGTTGGCATGAGTATTGGGGTTCTGATTGCTGCCCAATTAGCTTGGCCAGCACTTAACTTTGATACACCATGGTTAACATACTCTCGACTACGTCCGTTACACACGAACGCAGTAATTTTCGCATTTGGTACCAGTGCACTTTTTGCGACGTCTTATTACGTCGTTCAACGTACTTGTCAAACGCGACTTTTCTCAGACAAACTCGCCGCTTTTTCTTTTTGGGGTTGGCAGCTTGTTATTGTATTAGCCGTAATTACATTACCACTGGGTATTACTAGCTCTAAAGAATATGCAGAGCTTGAGTGGCCAATCGATATTTTAATCGCGGTAGTATGGATAGTTTACGCAGTAGTATTTTTTGGTACGCTGATCAAACGTAAAGTATCGCACATCTACGTTGCTAACTGGTTCTACGCTGGCTTTATTATTACTGTTGCAGTGCTACACATTGTAAACAGCATGGCAGTGCCTGTGTCGTTAACTAAATCATACTCAATCTACGCAGGTGCGGTAGATGCCATGGTTCAGTGGTGGTACGGTCACAACGCTGTAGGTTTCCTACTAACGGCTGGTTTCTTAGGTATGATGTACTACTTTGTACCAAAGCAAGCAGGTCGCCCAGTTTACTCTTACCGTTTGTCGGTAGTTCACTTTTGGGCACTTATTTCACTTTACATTTGGGCAGGTCCTCACCACCTTCACTACACTGCGCTTCCTGATTGGACGCAAAGTTTAGGTATGGTTATGTCTATTATCCTATTTGTACCGTCTTGGGGTGGTATGATTAACGGTATAATGACGCTTTCTGGCGCTTGGCATAAGCTACGTACCGACCCAGTACTGCGTTTCTTAGTTGTTTCATTGTCTTTCTACGGTATGTCTACGTTTGAAGGCCCAATGATGGCAATTAAATCTGTAAATGCATTATCTCACTACACAGATTGGACTATCGGCCATGTACACTCAGGTGCACTAGGTTGGGTTGCGATGATTTCAATTGGTGCTATTTACCACCTTATTCCTGCATTATTCGCACAAGGTCGTATGTACAGCGTTAAATTGGTTAACACGCACTTTTGGTTGCACACAGTAGGTGTTGTACTTTACATTGTTGCAATGTGGATCTCAGGTGTTATGCAAGGTCTAATGTGGCGCGCAGTTAACTCTGACGGTACATTAATGTACAGCTTTGTTCAGTCTTTAGAAGCATCACATCCTTTCTATATTATGCGCTTTGTAGGCGGTGTATTCATCGTTACAGGTATGTTAGTTATGGCTTACAACGTTCTGCGTACAATTTCAGCTGAGAAAGAATCACTGAAGTTAGACGCGCAAGCACAATTAGCATAACGGAGTGAGATGATGAGCAATAAAAATTCACAAAACAAACATGAAATAGTAGAAAAGAACGTTGGCCTAATGGCTATTCTGACTGTTTTTGCTATTAGTTTTGGTGCATTAGTTGAAATTACTCCGCTAATGTTCCAAGACGATACAACAAAACCTGTAGAAGGTTTGCGCCCACTTAACGCGCTTGAAATGGAAGGTCGTGACATTTATGTACGTGAAGGTTGTTATAACTGTCACTCACAAATGATTCGTCCTTTTCGTGATGAAGTTGAGCGTTACGGTCACTACTCTGTAGCGGGCGAATCAGTATGGGACCATCCTTTCCAATGGGGTTCTAAACGTACTGGTCCTGACCTTGCACGTGTAGGTAACCGTTACTCGGACGATTGGCATTATGCACACTTAGTTGACCCACGCGCCGTGGTTCCTGAGTCGAACATGCCAGGTTTTCCTTGGTTAGCAGAGACTAAGGTTGATACCAGCCTGACTCTGAAAAAACTACAAATTTTCCGTGATACTTTTGCTATTAACCCAGAAAACCCTAAACACCCGGGTTTAGGTTATGGCAGCGACGAAGAGCTACAAGCAGATGTTGATAAAGTTAACGCTATGAATAACGGCGAAGGCGCAACAGAAATGCAAGCCCTAATCGCGTATTTACAGCAACTTGGCACCCACTTGAAGTAATTATTATGGATTACGGAACATACAGAGGCATTTTGACTCTGGTAATTTTAGTATTGTTTATTGTGATTGTTGTATGGGCATACAGCAAGCGTAGCAAAAATCGTTTTGATGACGCTGCTAATGCCATTTTCGAAGATGAAAAAAAACATAACAACACACTCTCTAACGAGGAAAAGGAGTCTGAAAAATGACTAGCTTTTGGAGTATTTGGGTTATTGTATTAACCCTAGCCTGCTTAATCATCATTTTTAGCTTATTAGTTTGGAACCTTAAAAACTATGCTGGCGTAAAAGAAGGTGAAGACTGCGGACATGAATATGACGGCATTACCGAACTAAATAATCCACTCCCAAAATGGTGGACGTACATGTTCTTCGCAACATTTATTTGGTCGGTATATTACTTAGCAGCTTATCCAGGTTTAGGTAACTGGGAAGGTTTAGGTAAATGGACAAGCTCTAACCAAGGTATTACCTCTTTAGCGGAATCTAAAGAAGCCACGGCTAAAGCAAAAGAAGAAGGCCGCTATGTAAAGCTTGATAAAGAATACGAAGCAGCACAAGAGCGCTTTGGTCCTATTTTTAACAAGCTTGCACAAGTACCAGTATTAGATTTAGTTAACTCTAAATTTGAAGGTGATGCAGCGCAGCAAGTAGCCCTTGAAAATGGCGAAAAGCATGAACAAACAGACGGCCAGTTAGCACTTGAAATTGGTCAGCGTTTATTCTCGCAAAACTGTGCGCAATGTCATGGTTCAGATGCACGTGGTGCAACTGGCTTCCCTAACCTAACTGACAAAGATTGGTTATACGGTGGCTCACCAGACAAAATTAAAGAAACGCTTCTTTATGGTCGTGTAGCAGCAATGCCTTCTTGGAGTGCAGCACTTGGTGAGCAAGGCGTTAAAGAAATGACAGCGCACGTACTTAGCTTGTCTGGTCGTACTGTTAACCAAAAAGATGCCGCTGCAGGTGCCGCTAAGTTTGCAATGTGTGCCGCGTGTCACGGTGCAGATGGTAAAGGCTCTGTTGCACATAACTTACCGTTTGGTGCACCAAATCTTACAGATAACATTTGGTTATACGGTGGCTCTCAACGCGCTGTTGAAGAAACCCTTAACCATGGCCGCGCCGGTGTAATGCCAGCATGGAAAGACATTTTAGGTGAAGATAAAATTCACCTGTTAACTGCCTATGTTTACAGTTTATCGCAAGATAAATAAACACTGAGTTAACTATTAATTAATCTTTTTATTTCAACAGATTAATCCAGATCAAAAAAGCCTCCAGTCGGAGGCTTTTTTTTAGTCTTTTACAAATATTTGCTATAAAATAGCCCTACCTAAACTAATTTTAGAGCAACTATGCAACCTACTCCGTGGTATAAAAATTTTTGGCCTTGGTTTTTAATCTTTTTTCCGCTAGCGGCCATTATTGGGTGCATAACCTTAATTATTACTGCTGTGGGCAACGGCCCAGATATGGTGGTTGATGATTACTATAAAAAAGGTAAAGCAATAAACTTAGAACTTACTAAGTTTGAAAAAGCCAAAGCACTGTTTTTACATGGCAAGCTTAATGTTACAAACGAGCGTGCCAGTTTTGCCTTTACCAAAGGCGATTATAGTAACGTACACGCTTTAAAGCTGTCTTTTTATCATCGCACCATCAAAGCGCATGACTTTGAAGCAACGCTTACCCCTAATGCAAATAAAGAATTTACTGCCCTTTTAGATAACTACACACCAGGTGCTTACTCTGTATTTATAGAGCCGGTGGATGGTAGTTGGAAGTTAAAAGAAAACATTACTCTTCCTACAGAGCAGCCTTTGTTAGTTACCCCAAATTATAAGTAGCCACCACTATGAGCGTTTCTTGCTTTCATTGCCTTGAAAGTGTGCCAAATGGATTTCGCGCAACCGTAACAATAGATAACACGCCACAGCCTATGTGCTGTATTGGCTGCCAAGCAGTTGCGCAAAACATTGTTGACCAAGGCATGACCGACTATTACAAATACCGCACCGTACGCGCTGATAAAGTAGAGCAGTTAGTCCCTGAGCAACTCGCGTTTATTAAAAGCTACGACAACGAAGACATACAAGATGAGTTTATAGCCACAACCGATAACTTATCCCAAGTACTTTTAAGTGTTGAAGGCATTACCTGCGCCGCGTGTGCATGGCTTATCGAAAAGCAATTACTTAGCTTAAAAACGGTAAAGCGCGTTGATGTTAATACCTCAACTAACCGTGCCATGATCCAATGGGATAAAACCCAAACCCCGCTGAGCGAAATTATTACTTCCTTAGCCAAAATTGGCTACAAAGCTTACCCGTTTCAAGCCGATGACGAAGCACAACAAAAGCAACAAACAGCAAAAGCCTATATACGCCGCTTAGGTGTTGCAGGGCTGATGACCATGCAAGTGATGATGTTTGCCTTTGCCATGTACTTTGGCATGTTCTCGGGTATGGATAATAACTTTGAGCAATACTTTAGGTGGATAAGCCTAGTGCTTGCCTCCCCCGTTATTTTATACAGCGCATTACCCTTTTTAACTAATGCTATTAATGGCTTAAAAGCAAAACAGTTAAATATGGACTTACCTGTTTCGTTGGCTATTTTTGGTGCGTATAGCGCCAGCTGTTATGCCACATTTATGCAAGTAGGCGAAGTGTATTTTGAATCGGTATGTATGTTTACCTTTTTATTATTATTAGGTAAATACCTCGAATTTAGGGCCCGATTAAAAGCCAGCGAGTTTACCGCCAACTTACAAAAGCTGCTGCCTTTAACCGCCCGCACCCTTGATGAAAGCGGCCAAGCGCATATTATTTCAGCTAAAAAGCTTAAGCTTAATGATGTTGTACTCATAAAAGCTGGCGAAACTATTCCCGCTGACGGAGAGCTTATCAAGGGGCAAACAAGCGTTGATGAGTCGATGATGACCGGTGAGCATCAGCCCGTTAATAAGTTTATTGGCCACAATGTGTATGCCGGGTGTGTTAATCACGATGGCGTAATAGAAATAAAAATAAATAAAATCGGCCAAAACACCCTACTAAACCAAATTATACACTTACAACACACTGCGCTTACCAAGCGCCCTAAACTGGTAGAAATTACCGATAAAGTTGCCCAGTGGTTTATTGCCTGCTTGCTAGTTTTTGCCTCTATAACGGCCATTGGCTGGTACCAAATTGACCCAGAGCACGCGTTTTGGATCACTATTTCTGTATTGGTTGCCACTTGCCCTTGCGCACTTAGCCTTGCTATACCTACCGCATTAACATGCGCTGTAGCCACGCTCACCCGCAAAGGGGTGCTAATTAAACAAGCACATGTGCTCGAAACCCTCTCGCAATTAACGCTGTTTGCCTTTGATAAAACAGGTACCCTCACACAGGGTAAATTTAGCTTAGATGCCATTGATATACTCGATGACACAATCTCTAAAGAGCAAGCGCTTAATATTGCAGCCCAGTTAGAGCGTTATTCTGAGCACCCCATAGCCAGTGCATTTAATAAATACGCCACCACCGAGCTTGCCCTTACAAACATTACTGTACACCCAGGTATGGGCATTAGTGCACAAAGCGCAGATGATCATTACGCTATTGGTAAAAGCGGCTGGTTTGACAGTAAAAAAACAAATGCCCAAGCAAGCCTATTTATAAATAAACGCGTAGTTGCTCGTTTTTACTTTATAGATAAAGTAAAACCCGGTGCCAGTGAGCTTATAAGTACCTTACAAGCACAAAACTTGAGCTGTCATATGCTCACAGGCGATGCATCAGACGCCGGACAAAAAATAGCAAAACAATTAAAGCTCAACAGCAGCCAAAGCGCCCTGTCGCCTAAAGATAAACAAACCGCCGTGGAGCAATGGTCATCACAAAACGAAGTGGTTGCCATGGTAGGCGATGGCATTAACGACAGCCCAGTATTTGCCAGTGCTCATTTATCCATTGCAATGGAAACTGGTGCCGACATTTCTAAAAACAGTGCCGATGTAGTGCTGTTAAACAGTGATTTAGCCTCAATTGCGCACCTACTCAATGTTGCTAAGCAAACTAGGCGAATCATTAAGCAAAACCTGGCGCTGTCTTTGTTGTATAATGCTTCTATTTTACCGCTTGCAGCGCTTGGGCTTGTTGCCCCGTGGATGGCCGTTATTGGTATGTCTGCCAGCTCAATTATTGTGATTAGTAATTCACTAAGGCTTTTAAAGTTATGAGCATAATTTATATTTTAATCCCGATTGCCATATTATTTGTGATTATTGCCATTGGCGTGTTTTTTTGGGCCGTTAAAAGCGAGCAATTCTCTGATTTAAACAAACAAGGTCATAGTATTTTGTTTGAAGATGATAAAGAACAGCACAACAAAAGTAATGATTGACCCACTTTACACCAGCGCCTTTTTAATGGGCTTAATTGGTAGCGGGCATTGCCTTGCCATGTGCGGTGGTATTGCCAGCTCATTGCAATTGGCCAGTAACAAGCGCCAATCTGTTATTTATTCATTTGCTTATAACCTTGGCCGAGCGTGTAGCTACATGCTGGCTGGCGCACTCGTTGCGGGTATAAGTAGCCAATTTGCAAAGCAAAATACTTTTTTTTCTGTAACCCTTTCATTCATTGCGGCTATTTTTATGCTGCTGGTAGGCGTATATATAATGCGCTTAGGCCCCACTTTGCAATGGCTTGAAAAAATAGGCAAAACACTTATTTGGCAGCATATTGTTAAGCTTAATAAATATTTAATGCCTGTAGATTCAACGGCTAAAGCATTGGGTTACGGCGCGTTGTGGGGCTGGCTACCCTGTGGTTTGGTTTATTCAGCGCTCACATGGGCAATGACCAGCCCTAGTGCATTTGATGGTGCCCTAGTGATGCTTTGCTTTGCGCTTGGCACCTTTCCGGCCATGATCACCTTAGGCCTGGCCGCCCAAAAACTTAATAGTGTTATTAACCACCCATGGACGCGAATTGTGTTAGGCAGTATTATAATTTGGTATGGTATGTACCTGTTGATCATTGCCACCGACAAACTAGTACATTAATCGTCAGCTGTATTAAGCCACTCGGTTTATTTTCACTGCTGTGTATAAAAATTAAAACGGATTAAATTATGGATTTCTCTCAAAGTCGCGCTAAAAGTAATTGTGCAATTAGCTGTAACAACTGCAGCATCAGCCAATTGTGTTTGCCGTTTTCGTTAAATGGCCAAGAAATGGATAAACTTGACGAAATCATTGAGCGCAAAAAGCCTCTGCACAAAGGCGACTACTTGTTTGAATCCGGTGCTGCGCTTAATGCTATTTATGCAGTACGCTCAGGCTCATTTAAATCGTACACATTGTCTGAGCAAGGTGATGAGCAAATTACCGGTTTTCACTTAGCCGGCGATTTAGTCGGCTTTGATGCTATTAGTAAAATGGCTCATCAGAGCTTTTCGCAAGCACTAGAAACATCAATGGTCTGCGAAATCCCGTTTGATACACTCGATGAGTTAGCAGGTAAATTACCCAAACTTCGCCAACAAATTATGCGTTTAATGAGTAGCGAAATTACCTACGATCAAGAAATGCTGCTACTTCTTAATAAAAAATCGGCAGAAGAGCGCCTAGCGAGCTTTATTTATAACCTTTCGGAGCGCTTTGGCGAGCGCGGATTCTCGCGTAAAGAGTTTAGATTTACCATGACTCGTGGTGAAATAGGTAACTACTTAGGGCTAACCGTTGAAACCATCAGCCGCTTATTAAGTCGTTTTCAAAAAGCGGACTTAATAAAGGTAGAAGGTAAATTTATTACTATTTTAGACAGCGACGCACTCGCCAAAACGGCAGCAATAATTAAGCCTCGCTAAGCTAACAAGTGTTGTAACTTTGATTTAGAACAACAATTTGTGTGCTACCCCTTTAACTGCTGTGTATTTACGTTACACTGAAAGTAAGTTAAAAAGGGAGTAGCATATGAACACTATTAAACGTATTTTAGCCGTTATTGATCCCACTAAGGATGACCATCACGGTTTAGCTCGCTCGATTGATTTAGCCAAAAAGTCAGGCGCCAGTATTACCGCCTTTATGACTGTTTACGACTTTTCTTACGAAATGACCACCATGTTGTCGTTTGAAGAGCGCGAAGCAATGCGAAAAGCCGTTATAAACGATAGAGAATTATGGCTTAAGGATATAATTTCTACCTACCCAGATGTAAATATCACCACCCAGGTGGTCTGGCATAACCGCCCTTTTGAAGCCATTATTAATACCGTTATTGAACAAGAATACGATTTAGTTGTTAAAAGTACCCATCAGCATGGTGCGCTAAAATCGGTTATTTTTACCCCTACCGACTGGCACTTAGTACGTAAATGCCCCACACCTGTGTTATTTGTAAAAGAAATGGCCTGGCCTGAGCAAGGTAATATTTTAGCCGCGGTCAATGCGGTTAGTGAAAACGATGAGCATGTAGCCCTTAATAAACGCATTATTAAAGATGCACAATTTTTATGTGAACTTGCCAACGCTAAACTTAACTTAGTTAATGCCTACCCTGCTACACCCATTAATATTGCCATAGAGATACCAGAATTTAACCCTGGGCTTTATAACGAATCTGTAAAAAAACACCACATAGAATCTACCAACGAGCTTGCTAAAACCTTTAGTTTAACTAATGAGCAATGCTTTATAGAAGAAGGCCTACCGGAGGATGTGATCCCCGATGTAGCAAATCGCTTAAATAGCGAACTGGTGGTGATTGGCACCGTAGGGCGTACGGGGCTAAGTGCCGCATTGGTTGGCAACACTGCCGAGCACGTAATTGATAGCCTAGATTGCGATGTCTTGGCATTAAAACCTGATGGCTACGTAAGCCCGCTTGCCAAAAGTTAAACAAAGCCTTAACTAGCGCTTTAATACCCACAGTACTTGGGTATATAATACGCCCCTTTATTTTCAGCAAATAATTTGCCGCATTGTTTTATAAGGGGGCGTAGTGTCTCACTCAGCTCAAGCCAAAGCTCAATACAACTTAAATAAGCTACAAAAGCGTTTACGCCGTCTTACTGGCCAAGCCGTCATGGACTTTAACATGATAGAAGAAGGCGACCGTATAATGGTATGCCTATCGGGTGGTAAAGACAGTTACACCATGCTTGATATGCTTAAA
Organism: Pseudoalteromonas sp. GABNS16E; assembly: GCF_028598715.1. Lineage (NCBI taxonomy): Bacteria > Pseudomonadati > Pseudomonadota > Gammaproteobacteria > Alteromonadales > Pseudoalteromonadaceae > Pseudoalteromonas > Pseudoalteromonas sp. GABNS16E. The sequence continues at coordinate 14,628 of NZ_JAQREZ010000043.1, read as the reverse complement.
CATTTAAAGCGTGTGGCGCCTATTAAATTTGATTTATTTGTTGTTAATCTCGATCAAAAACAACCTGGGTTTCCTGAACACGTTTTACCTGAGTACCTTGATAAACAAGATATTGAATACAAAATTGTAGAGGAAGACACCTACAGCATTGTTACCGATATAATTCCTGAGGGCAAAACCACGTGTTCGCTCTGCTCACGCCTACGTCGTGGTATTTTGTACCGTACAGCCAAAGAAATGGGCGCAACTAAAATTGCCCTTGGTCATCACCGCGATGACATGATCGAAACACTCTTTTTAAACATGTTTTACGGCGGTAAACTTAAAAGCATGCCGGCTAAGTTAATGAGCGATAACGGCGAGCATATGGTTATTCGTCCGCTCGCTTATTGTAAAGAAGCCGATATAAGTAAATACGCATTTAGCCAAGGCTACCCTATTATTCCGTGTAACTTATGTGGCTCACAAGAAAACCTGCAACGTAAACACACTAAAAACATGCTAGCGCAGTGGAATAAAGACCACCCTGGGCGTATTGAGAGTATTTTTACTGCAATGCAAAATGTGGTGCCTTCGCATTTAGCCGATACAGAACTATTTGACTTTGAAAACCTAAAAACCGGCGACGTTATTGATGGCGGCGATATAGCACTCGATAAACCAGATATACCTAACGCGCCTGTAAGCGATGAAGATGAAAACCAACAGCAACAAGCTGATGTGGTTACTATTAACCTAAGCTAACGGTTTTAAAAATACAGTTAAGGGGCTACTCGCCCCTTTTTTTATACTCATTAATCCTGCTAAGCGCCTTTATCAGCTAACCCTTTTAAAAATTCTAAACTCATTCGTTCTTGCTCGTTTGCTTGATAAGGCAACTGTTGCAAACTATCGTAGGCAAAATCTGTAATTTCAAACTCAGTAATCTCACTGCTACCAAAACTATTACGCTCACCTGGGCTTGGCGACATGCGCTCTATCACAAAGTCACTTAAACGCATGTTAGCCACCCCTTGTGGTAATACCGACCAATGCGCCTTTAAATCCACCGTTTGACTACCTTGTGAAAGTTTCTTTTTAGTCACCAAATGTGCAAGTGGGGCCGTATCACTGTATAAATTAGCTCTAATTCTATATAAGCCACTTTTAAGCACTTTTAAATGGGCTGTGGCTATCATGTTTTCGTTTTGTGCATAGGCATTATCAAAATCAATAAGCGTCGCACTGGGTGGCATATACTGTATTTGCGCAACTGCAGGCACCTTTTTACCTGCAACATTTGCCTCTACAAATAACTGTAAATTTCGCGGGTAGTCTTCACTGGCTTTAAAGCTTACTGTGGCTTCACCCTGCTGAGCTGTGGTGGTTTTTGAACTGATTGACGCTTTGGTATCGGTATTGCTTAGCGCTACATTTACCTCTGCTAGGTTTTGCGCAGCAATATGAACGGTTATTTCTTGCGGGTATACAAACCGATATTTATCTAAACTAACAACGAGGGCATTACCCGCATCGTCAATGGGGCTTGTAACTGGGTAAAACTGATTGGGCTTTAAACGGTCTTCATCAAGTGTGCTTAAGGGCTGCGAATAAGGCGGGTATTTTAGTGCGCTTTGGTATTGCATTCCCACATGCTCAGCAGCACTGGCCAAGTGCTGATCATAATGTATTTTGGGTGGGCTTTTTGCCTGTTTTTGTTTTGGCACATCAATGGTTATTACGGTGTTTTTATCTGGGCTTGCTGGATCTGTCTTGTTTTTTATTACCAGCGCAGCGGGAGGCTCAAGCGTTTTAACTTCATTTTTATTTGTAAACCACAGTAAAAACATCGCAATACTGACTACAGCGGCACCAATGTAAAACTTTTTCATGTTGCATCAATCCTTTAAAAGCGTGCAGCAAATAACTACACGCTCTAGCGTTTAATACCTAACGCGTTTATAAAATTTAGGTACTTATTAAGGGATCACGTTATAAATAAGTGCCGAGGCGCTTTGCGTGTTTGAATCCTTAATATAGCGATAGTGTTTTTTCCAAAACCAAGTACCCGTTGTTTTATCAAATGTGTTAAAGCCGACATTTTGACCATCTACATTTATATTGTTCATGGCAATTGTGACATTCCCTTTGCGCTGCGCATTATGGATCTCGTTGTGGCTGTAACTGTCGCTCATCATCATTGGATAATGGTGCGGCATAAAGCTATTAACGGCATCGCCTTGTGATTTTAACTGGCCGTTAGTATCAATACTGCTACTACAACTACCAAACGATTTAGCCGCGCTTGCTCCACACGATGAATGCGATGCCACCACCGAATCATCATTACCTTTTAAAAACCCGCCCGTTAGACCTAGGTACTCATTACCATCGGCTACAAAACGTAAACGCGGCGTACGCGCATCTGGAAACGGCGAAATTTTGCGTGCGTTATTTACTTTTAAGTCGTGTAATACGCCCACCGCTTCTGTCACATCGCTGCCTAACCACCATTTGAGTGCAGCATCCACTGCAAAGTTCCATGCTGCGCCAGTTAAAGCACTTACAGCAATATCGGCAAGCTCGCTGCCGCCCCCTGCTCCCGCTAAATCAAAGGTCGCCACAATATTAAGTGGCGTAAGGCCTGCATTTTCAAGCCAATTAGCTTGGTTATCAATAATATGGCGAGCAACTAAATCGCCTGTTGAATGCGTTACTAGCACACAGCCATCAGCACATAAGTTAGAACGCGATATTTGCTTTAATTTAGGCCATACCCAATCGGTCGCAATTTTACCTTCAATGCGCTCATAGGCTGGCCAATCAATACGTTCATCAGCACGGTTATTCCAATAGGTTTGCCAATAGGTTTCACCGTCGTTTATTACATCGCTGCCCGACTTATTGGTTATTTGCGATACCTGTAAGCCGTGGATCAGTATAATTTTGTGATCTTTACTCAGTGCAGAAAAGCTCATTAAAAACGCAGCGCTGGCAAAAAGTAGATATTTAAGTGTGTGTGTTCGTTTAGAGTTGTTCATATAAATCCTTAATGTGTTCAGTGTTTTATTTTTATGCCTATGTACTTAAGGTATTCATTTACACATGTGCAGGCGCACATGCATTGACCAGTATTAGGAACGACGCTCAAAAATGCAACAATTTATTATCATTTAAATTCGGCTAAATCTATATTGACTGTATATTCAATTACTTAAATTTAAATAATTGCAATATTTAGTATTATTTACACACACCTAGTAGTCGGCAGTACTAAAGCTAAAAAACCTAACGCATAAAAATACGTTAGGTTTTTAGTAATTAGTCCAACCTTTAAATATAAACAGGTATTAGTATTTTAAACGCTCATACAATCCTGAGGCTCTTGATACACTTTTGCTCATGGCCAATTGCAGTACTTTTTTATCGGCCACCAGCTCAAAGGTGTTTTTAGCACGTGTTATGCCTGTGTACACCAGCTGCCTATTTACGCCCATACTGGCATGTTTAAGCGGCGGTAAAACCATAGCAGTATAACTAAACTCCGAGCCCTGCGATTTATGTATGGTCATTACATACACTTTATCGTGAGCAGGCAGGCGCGCAGGTGAAAACGCCCGTACCGTGTTTTGCTCATCAATAAATAATGCTTTTAACTGCCCGCTTTCATCGGGCATTAAAATACCAATATCCCCATTAAACAACTTAAGTTGATAATCGTTTTGGCTCACCATAATGGGCATACCACTGTAATGGCGCTGGTTTGGGCTTACCGATATTAACCCTTGCTGCACAAGTGCGCGCTCAATGCGGCTGTTTAAGCTATTTACGCCGTAATCACCCTCACGAACGGCCGCTAATAATTGATATTGAGAAAACGCCGCGTGAACATCTGCAACACTTGCCCCTTGTGCAATTAAATTTAAATAATGAGCGTAATGCTTAGCAGCACTGTTTATTAATTTTTCTATGGGTTTTGCAACAAAGTCATAATCTAAAATAACATCGTTAAATTGGCCTTGTGTGCTTTGTTGCTCTACGTATTTTAAAATACCGTTATGGTTAGTATTAACCGCCAGTGCAAGCTGACCAATGCCACTTTGTGCGTCAAACCGGTAGCTGTGTTGTAAAAATGCAATGCAATCGGCTAGTTTAAATTCGCTATGTCCAGGCGACGCTAATTTAGCCTCTCCTTTAAAACATAAAGCATTAAGCTCATCACATCGTGCTTGCGAGTAATTAGGCGTTTCACCCAATGCTAACCCTTGGCATAAATCACTCATTACACTGCCGGTATCTACCGAGGCAAGTTGGTCTTTATCGCCAAGCAATATTAAACGCGCATGCGCAGGCAGTGCTTCTATTAATTTAGCCATGAGTGATAAGTCAACCATACTGGCTTCATCAATAATAAGTACATCTAAATGCAGCGGGTTGGTGCTGTTATGCTTAAATTTATTAGTAAAGGGTTTAACCCCTAAAAGCCGGTGAATAGTTTGCGCGCTATCGGGAATTAAGGCCTTTATATCCTCAGGAATAATTTTAAGTTGCTCTTTTGCACCTAAAATTGATTCACTTAAACGGGCTGCCGCTTTACCTGTAGGCGCCACCAGCTTTATGCTTAAAGGTGCACTTTTATAAAGCGACTGTAAAATAGCTAATAGCTTAGTCACGGTGGTGGTTTTACCAGTCCCTGGCCCGCCCGTAATAACGCTAAAGCCTTTTGTTGCTGCAATAGCACAAGCTACTTTTTGCCAATCAATCGCAAGCGCTGAATTATCAACAAAGTAGTCATTTAATAATTGGCTGAGTAACTGGGTATTTATATTTAAATGGCGCTCACTCATCGCAAGCAAACGCGTAGCTAAGGTGTGCTCATAATCAGCTAGGCGCGCAAAATAAAGCCGCTCGTTAAATAACTGTAAGGGTTTGGCCTCGCCTACACTGTTATGGGCACTTAAACAGCTAAGCGCATCGAGGTAGTTAAAGGCTTCGTTAAAAGGCGATGTAATATTTGGTACATTGCCCTCGGTTTTAGTAAAGTCGCTTTGGCGTAAATTAAACGGGTTTTGCCAGTCGACTTCTTTTAATGTTAAACAGCTATGCTGGCTTTGCTGTGCTAAACACAGCAATAACACTATATAAAACACGTCGTTTTGCTGGTTGTCGCACAGCATTAAGGCAAGCTTTACATCTACCATTCTTATGCGTTTTTCATCTAATAAGTAGTCAAGCAGCTCCACCGTATTTAACGGTTGGGCAGGTGCTGGCGGCTCATCAAACAAGCTTTGCTGCATAGGGTAGTCACTCATAACATGGCTCCTTGGCTAAATAAGCCATCTAATATAGTGATTTGCTCTGTGCTAAGCTTATTAAAATACACCCCTTTACCCGCCGGCATGGCGCGTAAAAACGTATAATAAACCCCGCCTAAGTGGGTTTCTATTGCATAATCACTAATGCGTTGTTTGAGTAATCGGTGCAGCGCAACGCTATAAATTAAATACTGTAAATGATACTGATGGCTATTCATGGCTTGCTCAAGCAGGTCGCTTTCATAGTCAGCGGGCGTATTGCCTAAGTAATTAGACTTATAATCTAAAATATAATACTTCCCTTGATAGCAAAAAATTAAATCTATAAATCCCTTTAACAAGCCTTTTACATGAGCAAACTCGAGTTTGCTTTGGGTTAAACCAAAATGCTTAACCAGTATTTCGTTTAATTTGGGCGCGCTTAAACTATCTAAAGGTAAATTAAATTCCATTTCGACTAGGCAGTCTGTCGGGGCTAATTGGCTTAAGCTTAACCCCTCATTGTTTAAGGGGCAGGTTAACGAATCAAGCACCCATTGCTCGGTCACGTGTTGCCAGCTTTCGCTAATATGGTATTTATCCAGCGCATGTTTTACCACCTCTGCTAAATTTTGCTCTGGATTTGTAGGGTGTACTTGCGCACTGGTAAAGTCTATTTGCTCAAATATTTCATGCAAACAGCTTCCAGGCTTCGCCCCCTTGGGAAAACTGTAAGGCGATGGTATTTCATCTTGGCTGTTAGCAAATTCATCTTTTTCATGATCTTCATCGCTGCGCCCAGGCTCAATATGATCGGTGTGCTTTTTAAAGCTCAGCGCGCTAAAGCTGGTTGCTCGCCAATCTCGCTCTATGTTGGCTGTAACCGTATTAACTCTTAACGCTTGGCTTTGCTGCACTGCGCTATTGAGTGTTAATTGGCCTTGTTCGGCCAATTTCTCAGCCGTAAATTGCTGATAGTGCATTTCGGTGTGAGCGTCGCAAAATTCACTTAAGTGGGTACGCCACGTTTGGCTACTTGTAAGCTCAAGCCCTGCAAATAACACATGCCCTAATGCACTACTTTGTATAGCCAAACGGCTACTTTGCCCTTGCCCTATGTTATACACCCCAAGTGCACAAAAATGTACCGCGCGGGTAAGGGCAACATAAAGTAAGCGTAAGTCTTCAGCTAAGCGTTCTTGCTCGGCTTGTGCTAAGGCGTCTTCGTTTTTACTTAAATCGTAAACTAGCTGGCCGTTGTGATGATAAAGCGCTTCTTTAGTTTCGCGATAGCCACTGGCAAAAGGCATAAATACCAGCGGATACTCGAGCCCTTTTGAGGCATGCATAGTCACAATTTTAACTAAGTTGGCGTCACTCTCTAGGCGTACTTGCACGGTTTCGCCATCTTGCTGGCTAACCTTTTGTGCAAACCAACGTAGTAAACGCAAAGTGCCTTCTAGCTCTATTTGCTTTTGCTGCAGTATTTCACCTAAGTGTCTAAAGTCGGTTAACCAGCGCTCAACATTATAGCCAAGGCCTTGCCACTTAGCGCTCAGCTGATTATGACTTAGCAAACGCTCAAGCATCGCCATTGCGCCTTGCTTGTTCCAAATATGGCTAAGTTGAGCAAAAAAGTTTAAGTGCTCTTGCCATTTATTTTCATCATCAGCAAGGGCGTAAATTTCGTTGTAGCTTAAACAAAATAACGGCCCAGCTAATACGCCGCGCAGTAATGACTCGTTGTATTGCCCATGCAATGCCGTTAAAAAGTTAAGTAAATGGTGGCTAAGCTCTTGGCTAAAAACACTGTCGCGCGATAAATACACGCTAGCAATATTGGCATTGCTCAGTGCTTTTTTCATTATTTGCGCTTCTACACGGTCGCGCACCAATATACAAATATCGGCAGCGGTCACCTTATGCTTACCAATGCACGCTCGCCCTTGCTCGGCTTGCTCAAGCAATGTCACTATTTTATTGGCAAAATAGCTGGCCAAATGCCCTTGCCCAACGCCTTTGCTGGTGGGTTTGTTTTTTTCATCTGCAGCTTCATCTACAAATACATTAAATTCAAACGCGGTGGCAGGTTTGCCATCTATTGTAAATGTTTCATCGGCTTTTTTGCCTTTTGCTGCTACTGCGTTAAACGGTATGGCATCGTTATAAATAAAGCTATTGGCATGTTTAGAAAACAAACTGTTCACACTGCTGACTATATCGGTGCTTGAGCGAAAATTAGTACCTAAAGTAAATTGCTGCTCAGGCTCTACCGACTCTTTTGCGCCAATATAGGTAAAAATATCAGCGCCCCTAAAGCCATAAATAGCCTGTTTTGGGTCGCCTATCATGGCAAGTGTCGTTTTTTCTTGGCCGTATATTTTGCTAAAAATGCCGTACTGAATCGGATCGGTATCTTGAAACTCATCAATCATGGCAACAGGAAATAGCTGCGCTATTTTTTGCGATAAAGCCTCGCCCTGCTCGGCATTTAAAGCACTGTGTAAATTAGTCAGTAAATCATCTGGGGTGATCACACTTTGCTCTTGCTTGCGTTTTACAATTGCCTGTTTAACCCACCGAGCTGCGGTTTGTACAACAGCAATTTTAAGGCCCTGATTAATTTTAGTATTAAGTGCACTAAGCTCATCAAACAGGCTAAGCAGAGGGTGGCTAAATAATGGCTGATTTTTTTTATAATTACTGGCATCACTTAAGTTTTCGCTGCTCCACACCTCAAACGAGTATTTATTGGTGCCAAATTCAAAAAATAACTCATCACCTAAACAAAATCCTTCAAGGGCCGTTAAACTGCCTTTTCGCCCAGATGTTTTAGAGCCACTTAAACCCGAGCCCTTTATTGCAGCTATAAACTCTTGCTCCAGCACTGCTTTTTTAAAAGCGGGTACTTTAGCAATGTACTCATCGCGAGCTTTAAATACGTCATCTAAGTTTATTTGCGGCACTATGTTCGCATTGGCTTTATTTAGCACACTACTAACTTGGCTAAATAGCGATTCAGGGGCTGCAAACACCTCTAAAATAGCATCAGTGCGTTCTTTATTAAGTGGGTATACAAAGGCGCGCCAAAAATCCTTAATTGTGTCGAGCAGTATGTCGCGCTCATCTAAAATAAATTCAAGGTTAAAGGCAACGCCCGATTCAAACGCATGCTGCTTTAACATGCGTTGGCAAAAACCATGAATGGTAAATATAGCGGCTTCGTCCATAGATTTAGCGGCGGCATCGAGTAAATCAAAGGCGCGGTGTTTATCATCTACTGCGGCTATTACACCTTCTATTAATTCATCATTTGGGTTTTGGCCAAGTAATGCATCGCGCGCAGCAATAATACGGCTGCGTACGCGGTCTTTAATTTCTTGCGTTGCAGCATCGGTAAATGTCACCACCAATATTTGCTCAACGCTTAACGGGGTGTTTATCTCCCCTGGTATTTGCAAGCCTAATAAATAACGTAAATAAAGCCCGGTAATGGTGTAGGTTTTACCTGTACCCGCACTGGCTTCTATTAAACTTTGCCCTTTTAACGGCATTGTTAGCGGGTTAAGCGCTTGCATGGTCACTCTCCTTTGCATGTGCATGTAATGGGGAGAGTAATTTTTCGCTCCACTTAATAAATTCTTCTTGGCAGTCATTGAGCGATTGCACCGTTAAACGAATATACGGGTTTTCGCCCTCGCCGCGCCCTATGTATTGTGGGTTAAACTTACTAATGGCTTTACCAATATCGCCCCCACTTTTAACGTATTCATAGCCACTTACCGGATAAAATGCCACAGGCTCTTTGCGCAAGGCTTGGTATAACGAAAACCAATCACTGAGTAAGGCATCGGCCTCATTTTTACTCAGCGGTGCAAAGCTAATTTGCTTATCAAGCCCCAGTAATAGGGTTTCAACATTTTGTTCCATACTTTGTGCAACAAGATGATATATAAAGCCTTTAATTAAATCTTTGGCCTTTATACTGGCACTTCGGTAAAACACTTGTTTTTGAAGGTAAATATGATTAAGCCAGCCCTCAATGGTGGTGTTTTCTATTCGCAAAGACACCTCAAGCGGGTCGGTTTTGCCGCTTTTAATATGCTCTTTTACTTGCCCGGCTAGTGCATCTACTCTGTGCGCCATGCTCTCATACACTAAATTGCCCACATTGGCTTGTGGCAGCTCCCCCCGTTGCAATATTTGCTCTGTACTTAAAGGTTGCTCATTAATATTGGCTTGCAGTATTTCGTCTAAGTAAAAGTAGCGGCGCAGCGCATCTAGGCTAAAAGGCTCTTCATCTTTTGCTACTTCGTTAAATTCAGGTAGGCGTAAACCTAATGTTTGCTGGTAAAAGCTCTCTTGTGCGTTGCACACACTGCGAATAAATACATCAAGCTCTAATTGCGCGGGCGCTGTTACATCAATGGCTGTTAGCGGCTGCGCGTCTATACGCTCGCTTGGCAGCCAAATAGGATTAAAACTGTGATTACTCAGCTGTTCATCCGCTTCAGTGTCTGCTGTGTAATACGCACTATTAAAAGGCTGTAAGTGCTGTTGATTAATTAAACACTCAGGCAGCGTTTTTTCGCTGTTATTTGCTAACGTAAAGCTGCGGCCTATGTACTCTAAAAGCTCGCTTACTAAGGTTGAGGGCATACGTGGTTGATTTTCAAAACACGAGCGGCCAATGTAACTTATGTATAAATTTTCGCGGGCACTAAGCAGGGCTTCTAAAAATAAGTAACGGTCATCTAATTTACGTGAACGGTCACCTTTTTGTTTTTTAGAATACGGCACTAAGTCAAACCCTATTGGCTGCACCGTACGTGGGTAATCGGCATCGTTTAAGCCAAGCATACACACCACTTTAAACGGCACGGCGCGCATAGGCATTAGTGTACAAAAGTTAACTTGCCCCACTAAAAAGCGCTGCCCTACGCCTTTTTCTTGAATGCCTTGTTTTATCAGGTAGCTTACAATTCGTTGCGATACATGTTTATCGTAATCGCCATTATCGTGGTGCTTTTTAAGCTCCTCTAAAACATTTTGCAGTACCAGTAAATCCCAGCTGTCTTCGCCTTCATTGTAATAAATAGCATTTATTAGCTCAGATAAAATATCCGCTTTATTGCTAAGGGTATCATCAGGGGTTAGCTCATCTTTAAAGCGCTGCAGTACATCAATAAAATGCACCAGTTTATTAAGGGTATCAAGCGCCATGCCCTCTACTTCATCGGCACTGTAAATGCCGTTAAACGGGCATTGCTCATCGCGCTGGGCTATGCCTAGCAGTAAACGGTTTAAACCATGCTGCCAGGTATTTAAATCTATTGCGGGTAAATCAAAGCTACTTTTGTGCTCAGCATTTATACCCCATTTAACCCCTACACGCTCAAGCCAATATTGAATTTGTTCGTACTCGTGCGCCTCTAGCGCAAATTTTTCGGCAATTTGTGTTACTTGCAGTAAATCAAGAATATCCGAAACACCAAAACGCGAAAACGGCAAATTGGCTAAGCTGGCAAACGAGCTCAGCACTGGTTTTTCTTGCTCTATGGCTAAATCGGCCAATGCATAAGGAATAAAGCGACTGGTGTTTTGCGCGCCGCCAAATACCGCTTCAATATACGGGCTGTACGTACCTACATCAGGCATCATTACAATAATGTCTTTAGGAGTAAGCGACGGGTTTTGATTAAACAAAGTAAGTAAGTAATCGTGCAGGCGCTCAACCTCTCTAAGCGGTGTGTGGCAATCGCTTAGGGTAATGCTGGTGTCGCTGTCGCTAATGGGCAATTTGCCCTCATCATTTATAAACCATTGCTTGTTATCGGTAAGCGACTCACCTTTAAATGCCAGTTGGTAAATCTCGCTTTGAATTTGACCCAGTAAGCTATCGTCAAACGCATCTATAAAGCCATCAATCCAACGCGCATCAAGTTGTACGAGTTGCTCAAAGTAGTCGCGCCCTAGTTTTCCCCATGACGATAAAAGCGGGTTACCTATAAAGTAGTATTCTTCATCAGGGTTAGTTTGTTTTTTTTGCTGCGCTTCTAAAAGCGGCATTTTGGCGTATTTGGCATTTATTTTGGCTGCTGTTTTTTCATCAACCACATCGCCCCAATAATGCTCGCTAGGATTAAAAAAGAATAAAAACACCTCTGTTTTTTTGCTCAGGGCTTCAAACACCTCAAGCTGCGAGCTCGCAATCGCCGATATACCAAATAAACTAATGCGCTTAGGTAGTAAGCTATTATCCATATTCTCAAGGGCGGCGAGTAGCTGCCCTTGCATATTGGCACGATGAAATTGGCTTTGTCCAAGCGCTTTACTGTGCGCCACCAGCTTTCGCCATAAATCGCTTTGCCACGGAGCAATGCTTACATCAACATCGTCAAGTTCGTCTTTGCCGCTATCCCATGTGGCAATCCAATGCGGGCGGTACATTAAATATTGGTCGTACACATCGGCAATTTTTTCACACAGGGCAAAAGTTTTTTGCCCGTCTAGGTCGCCCTCTAAATAGGTTTTTAAGGGCAAATAAAGCGGTTCATCAATACAGCTGGGCAGTATTGCAAATAATTTCCAAGCAAGGTTAGGCTTATTAAATGCCGACTCTTTAGGTACATTGGGCAGTAACTGCTGATATAACTGCCATATAAAGCTCGATGGCAGCGGAAAATCGACCTGCGCGGCTAACCCTAGGTTTTCGCTTAAACCAATTTTAAGCCACTGCGACATACCCGGCGACTGCACTAATACCACTTCTTTATCGAATGGGCTTTGCAACGGGTTTACTTTTAATAGCTGATTAAACTGAGCCTGCAGCGCTTCCATACGGTTTGATTGAATAATATTGAGCATACAACTGGAGTCCTTACTTGAAGTAAAACCAGTTTAAGATATTTTCATTTATAGGGGTAGCGCAATCAGCAAATTGGCACTAATAAATCAGCGAGTTAGCAGGGAGTTTAAACGCACAGCGTTAATTTTAATCACTGTGCGTTTTATTTGTCAGGCCATTTTATTTATAAGGGCTAATGCTTGATAAGCTAAATGCGCTTTGCATAATCACTTTACCATCTATCCCTTTAAGCTTAAGTGAGATGGCTGGATCTGCTTGTTGCCAATCTATGCTTAAATCGCCGTAATTAACATTGTGGGTGTAATCACCTACACGGTGTTTATTTGGGCTTACGTCTTTCCACTTTTCAGTGAGGCCTGAGCTGGTCATTTCTATTAAAGGGTAATCAAGGTTTTGTTGATACTTTGATATTTCGCCCCAGTGCGTATCACCACTGATAATAATAACCCCATTCACTTGATGCTTTTTAATTAACGCAAATAAACGGTTACGATCCTCTGGGAAATTAGCCCACGACTCCCACCCTGTAAAATCGGGTAATAACTGCAAGCTTGAGGCAATTAGCTTTATAGCCGCAGGCTTTTTAAGCTCTTGCTCAAGCGATTGCCACTGCGCCTCACCTAGCATAGAGGCGCCTTTTACTTCTGTTGGGCTATACGGGCCTTGGTTATTAAGCTTACGCTTAGTGTAATATTCAAGCTCGCTTACGTGGTTAAGTGCATCACGGTTCCAGCGTAAATCGGGCATTATTACGTGTACGGTTTGCTTATCTTCACCATACATATACGACGTGTAAATGCCGTCCGTGCGGGTGCGTCTGGGTGAGCTTTTAGGCTCCCCCCAAAAATCGAGCATAATTTGGCGAGACTGCTCTTTATGTGGGTAGTCTTTACCAATATCGTTTTGACCAAAGTCGTGATCGTCCCACATCGCAATGATTGGCGTATTCGCTTTTAGCGTTTTAAAGCCTGGTTTTGCACCTAATTTTTGGTATTTATTGGCAAGTACCGTCATATCGTTGGTGTCGCCGTAAATATTGTCACCTAAAAATATAAATAAATCGCCCTGCTCTTTATTAATGGTGTCAAATATTGGGATGTCTTTATCTTGATGCCCACACGAGCCAAATAAAATTTTTGAAGGGGCTGCCATAGTATTTGCGCTAAACGCTAACCCTAATGCTAATGCTAATACGGCGTGTGTAATAGGTTTTACTAACTGCTTCATTTTAAAATCTCACTTATTGGCGGTGCCATGTTTGAATTTAGGTGTTTAGGGTTTATACCCAATGCGCTTAAAACAGTGGCTGCAACCTGCGCCTGTTTAAGCTCATTTTGTGTTTTAATTAAGCCGTGCCCTTTTATTGTTGGGCCAATGGCAGCAAGCCAAATATGCTCAGAGCCGACAATGCCCTCAGGAAATTTATTACCCGCTAAATGCAGCTCAGCCAACGCACGTTTAGAGCTATGATGTTGCCAGTCACTTGCACTGCTTCCGCGGCCGTGGTCGGTGGTAACAATAAGCGTTGTATTGTTTTTATAGCCCGGTGTAGTTTGAATTGTGCTCCATAAGTCTTTTATAAACGCATCGCTTTGCCTTGCAGATTTTAAATACTGGTCGTAATGGCCATCGTGCGCAAAGTCGTCGGTTTCACCCAAGCTAATAACTAACAAGCGCGGCGTTTTTGCCTGCATATACGCTTTGGCAAATCGGTAAGTAAAACTGTCTAAGCGTACGTTTTCCCATGGGCTTGGAATTTCATTTTGCAATACGTTTAAAAGCTTAGCATCGGCAAATAAATCGTTTTCTATGGGCATAAAACCCGCATTCACATACACGTTACTACGCTGGGTATTCACAATGTAAGGAAATACATCCCAGCTCCCAAACAAAGCGGTTTTACCTTTAAAGTCTGCACGCTCATCTAGGCGCTCTAAAATGGTTTTATTCGCGTTTAATACTTTATTGTTACTATTAATTTTTTCATCTACTTCGCCGGTGAGAATTTCGTTATACCCAGGGTATGAAAAATACCAAGGGTTGCTCACCGACATATTAGAGCCCTTTGCTCTATCACCTACAATTACGCCCTTTTTAGCCACATGCTGAGTTAAAAATGGCATGAGTAATTGCTGGCGCTTATTGGCGGTAGGCGCCCAAAATTGCTTATTTAATTGCGTTGGGTTTTTAACAAAATCGGCATTATTAATGAGGTTTTTATCTGCCCCGCTAAACACCTCTTGCCAGCGCACACCATCAAGGGTCACTAGCACTACATTTTGCGCTGCGCTTGCGGTATTGCTGATTAATACAATGATGCTAAATACCGTGGCTTTTATAATTGAGTTCATAATAACTGTGTGTCCCGTCCTGAAATAGGTTGACGGTTTTAATGAAAGACTTGGTGCGAAAGCGCCAGGTCTTTTTTATGCACTTGATTTGGTGTTTTCATATCCAAACTTAAGTGCGGTCGCATTTCATTGTATA
>NZ_JAQREZ010000042.1:0-39348 GCF_028598715.1 Pseudoalteromonas sp. GABNS16E | reverse complement strand
TGATTATATCAACGGATATTACAATAATGTTAGACCACATCATTATAATGCTGGTTTAGCGCCGAATGAATCTGAGGTTAGATATCAAGATTCTAAAACTGTGGCCAAAATTAGTTGACCACTACACCAGAGCAACTAACGAGCTTGTAAATTAACTCGTTTTAAATTTATTTTTATTAATGAATCAACCATAACCGAGTTCCTATTTTGGTTCAATCCGTTATAGATATTTCACATAAAATATAAGAAGAGAATTTGCGGCTGTTTTAATGGACGCTTTAGAGGAAGTTATAGTTGCTTGATTGGCGTATTTTGGTATAAATGGGCTCTCCTTTTTTTAATGCTTCATGTTTTGCAGCTTTCTCATTTATGAACAAGGCAATACAGTTGTTTCAGCAGAAAATAAAGGCGTTCATATTCGTTTTATCCTGTAAGGCCAACTTTTTCATGTCTCTCTGACCGTATTATTCCGCTTTTTATTTAGATGAAAACAGACTTAATAAACCCGAGCCGTTTACTTTTTTATAAAGTTTCTTGTCGCCTATCGGACTATCCCTTATTACTTTTATCTTGTCAGTGTAGTTCAGCTTTTTAAATGATTCATTTTCATGAATTTAACCTAACTTAATGTTATAAATAATAATTTACGTAAAGGTTAGAATGGGTGTCACCCTAACTCCTTAAGGCTTATAGCGCTTGCCTAACCGACGCGAAATAGCAGGCTAAAATTAGCGTCAAAGGAGCGCAAGCCTGCTGTATTACGTCACTTGGTTTAGGCACTTGTTAGCCCGAAAAACCTAGCTTCCAAGCTAAATACGCAACAAACAAACCTAGTAAAATTGTTGATACAACTTTAAAAGAAAGACTGTCATGCCAAGGCCGCTCGTCGCATTTCTGTTGGAGCTGTTGAACCAAATTCTTTACGTGAGGTGGTAAATTTCCACCATTTTTATGTCTGGCTTTAGCAAACAACTCAAAATAACTTAGATAAACTTTTATTTGTTTAGAGTTTGAACAGGTAGAGGCTAAATCGATCACTTTATGTAAGTCAGTAAATTTTTCTGCATCCATTTCTTCTAACTTCATTTCAACTCCATAGCTAATTGAGTGGCTAACGCCGCTCTAACCTACTAAAAATAGTTGGCAAAAATTTTGTGAGTCACGAACAAAGCCAACTGTTTATTGCCCGAGTTTACAACTTTTCTAGCTTCGACCTGATAGTTGCTCAATACTTAAGTTTGAACATATTTCTGACGTTGTATCATATTCAAAGCTTGCATCTATATATAACCTAAAGGTAAAAGAAAGGTTTACTGTACCCTCATCAATTTCAATATTATAAAGTGCCTTTATATTCTCAATATCATCTACGTGCTGCTTAAATTCAACTAAGTCGATAGTTACTACTAGATCAACCGTTCTCATCTCATAAGAACAACTTATATAAACGCTTGAGTCTGATAATTCACTAACGTAATTTACTTCAGGATCTTCTAGCCCTTCAAAAATATCTGACTTAATATCAATAACTTCAGTAAGCTTTTCTCCAAAAACTCTAGAGCCCAATAGATTACTAAGTACAGAATTAGACATAGAGTTTAAGTAACTTTCAGTTTCTTCGATTAGGAAATACTCTTCATCATCTAGGATTTCATATTTATTTACTGCATTCGCTATTTGATCTACATTTTCTTTATTAAAATCAAAAACTTTAAGATAAGGCTTAATGTTTGCCCTAATTTCCAAAGCTATAATATCCTTCTGAAGATCTCCATTCAAAACTAAATCAGAACCTTTTTTTTCAAAAAAGTCACTTTTATTATCCGTAATAAACGCCACATCGCCTGTTATTGAATTGTCTTTTAGGTATTTTAGAAAAGACAACCAAATCAAAGTATCTCTATAACCTTTTTCACCATCTGTAAATGGTTTCGTTACATTTAGAGCTCGCTGGACGACTTCTTTCTGCGATATTCCCTCATAGTCAATATTTTCTATTGAATGTACTTTGCCTTCTAAGATCGTCTTAATATCGTACTCGGATGTGGAAATATCTTCTATTGCCACCCCAATACTTCCACTATTTAACTTATGTAAGCGTTTAAAGTGCTTTTTAATTTCCGACTTAGATGCAACAACCTCCCTGTTTCTGAGGTTATTGACCTCTTGCACTACCAATTCAGATAAGAGCAAGTCTAAGTTTTCATTATTTAAGTAGTGAAACAAGAGCTTAAAATTAACATTACCTACAAACCAATTATTAAAAAAAGCATTCGTATCAATAAAAACATTCATAATAGATTTCACTTTGATTGAGTGACCACTGAAAAAGCTAACGTCCTGTTAACGGGCAAAATTTAGTTGGCTAGAATAAGCGACGAAGAAGCACAAACCAACTGTTTTTTGTCCTTGTTTAACAGCTTGTTAGGGTTACTTAAATCTTACAGTTTTTATATGCATCTTTGTAGTTAGATGAGTTTCTAACCACAAAGTCAAGTTGGATAGTAGTTGCAACAGGTTGTCTATTTGAATTTGTTGATGTTGGAACCCATTTCCATTTTTCAATAGCCCTTGTAGCCTGAATATCAAATACATCTTCAGGAAACGCTTTTATTATTTTAGGGTTAATTGCATTACCACTTGAATCAATAATTAGCGAGAATTCAACGCAACCCGATATTCTTTTGGTGTTAGCCTGTTGGGGGTATTTGGGAGCAATCTTTTTTTTAACTACCCAGTAAACAAGTACAGCTTCTTTATTACCAATTAAATCTAAATGCTCGTTAGAAGAATTTTTTTTTGTAGTTGAGCATCCACTCAAAAGTAAAACTCCAATTGCGAATAAAAATGATACTTTCACGAACTCTCCTTGTAACCCTAACAGTTTATTGAACACCACTTTGGGGGTTTATAACGCCCCAAAGCGGCGCATATTACATTGCTCAATAATTCCACTAAATAACTGTAATGTAAACAAGCAATTAGACAGTAGTGAAAAAGCCTTTGTTATGTTGCCCCAAAACGACTTTTAATAATGTTATTGGACAAAGTCAAGATAGCTGTTTATATGCACAGTTTACTCTAAAGGTAAATTTTGCCTTTGTGCATTTAGCCGTATGAGTTAGAGCATTGGCGAGATAAGCGAGCCTTAACATAATGATGAAACAGGCCCGCTGGAGTGTTTATAATAAAACGAATGGGTTAGTGAATTACTTTACATCAAAGTTCACATGATCAAAGTAAGGATTACTCTCACGCGCTTTAAGTAGACTAATTGTAGTGAGCACAATAAGCTTTAGCTCGCCATTTACGTTAATGGCAATGCACTCTTGTTTGAGCGCATTGCGTTTTGTATCAGTTGCTACACCACATACACTATCACCATTTTTTAAAATAAGCTCAACGCTTAAATGGTGCATACAGGCAATTTCGATGTAGTCGTATTGGTGGCAACTGATCATAACGTCCTCTTTATATATTATTTAGCTGGTTTAAATAGTATTAAAGTGGCAATAACAATTAAGTTGCCTACATACCATAAATCTTTAATTACAAATTGCCCTAAACGCTCTAATAATGTGCTTGAGCTAAATGCACCGGTGGCGGTTATTAAAAATGTTTGGGTCATTAAAAATACACTTAAACACGCTAAGCCACTAACAATAATAAGCTTTTTATTGTTAAGTAAAATGCCTGCACCAAGTAGCACTGCAAATAATACATCAAACCCACCAATGATATTTGATGCGCCTTGTACGCTAAATACCGTGTATAACCCCGACATAAACGGTGAGGTTTCTACTAGGCCTACAATAGCTTTGGCTTCAAACTCATAAAATTTCATGCCGCCAATCCACAATAAAACCATAGCAACCGGTATAAAGTTTAAAAGTACGTATTGTTTGTCAGTAAGCTTATTTTTATAAAACAAAAATAAATACAAAGGGATAACAGCAAAGTATTTAATTATGCCTTGCCCACTGCCAATAATTGGAAAGCCGCCTAACTGTGCCATCCAGCGGTTACTGGCAAATAAGGTAAGTAAAGGCACTATGCTAACAACTAATGCGAGTATAACTGCAGGTACAGGCTTTATTAATTTTAAATGCGCAGCTAAGGTGGTGACTGCCAACGCAATCATCGCGCTGCCTGTGAGCAAACCTAATGTATTGTTACTGAGTAAGGTATCAAGTTCATAAAAACTAAAGGTAGCTGAGAGTGTGTTTGGATTTGCACCTAAAGCAAACGATACACCAAGTAATGCAAAGCTGAGTGTAAGTAAAAAGGTGAGTGCGTTATTTGTGTGTGTTATGTTCATTGTGTGCCCATTAAATCTGTAATGGCTAATAAAGACCTAATTTTTACAAAAAGTGATTCAACTAAAGTTAAATTTTTTAATACAAGGAAGTACATTTTGGTTTTTACGTTTACAAAAGCCACGCCCGAAAAGAGGTTTAACCTGAGCTTTGGTTAAGAGATTTAGATATAGTTGGTTAGTAATGTTACTGGGTCTGTTTTCTCTAGCTAGAAATTTTAAGTGAAAACAAGGCGAATTTGCGCGTCAATAGCTAGCCTATTGCAAGTAAATTCAACGCAGTTAGCGCTAAAAATAGCTGCTTGAGATAGATTTATTAGCCAAGGCTCAGGTTATTAATTATGTCTTAGAAAACTTACTATGGTAGAGCACCTTGAGGTGGCCGGCTTATTTTTAACTGAGCAACAGCATAATGAAAGGGTTGACGAGCAATACGATTGCTCTCATCTTATACAGTTTAATGGTGAAACTATAGGTACGCTAAAGTACAAGATATGGGGTAGCCACATTGAAATAATGCAATTGCAAATACACCCCAACCATCAAAATAAAGGCTACGGCAGAGGCGTTATTGAGCAAGTAATTAAAACTGCAAAGTTAAAGCCTATCAAACTAACAGTACTTAAAAACAACCCTGCTAAATGACTTTATACTCGACTAGGCTTTAAGGTCACTGGGGAAGATAACTATGAGTACCATATGCAAACCCAGCCTATAAATAACTAAGAGCTACTCTCTTTGATCTTTAAAATCTTTTTTTCTGAAAATGGTTAGGTGCCAGCCCCATTTAAGCGAGCCTAATCTTAAAAATACAGTGGTAAAAAGTGAGCCTAAAATACACCAAATGTAATCGACTTCTATGGTAAACAGCGCAGCATAAACTAGGCCGCCTACTAAACAGGCTGAAGCATAGGGCTCGTTTCGCATAACTGAGGGTACTTCGCGGCAAATTACATCTCGTATTAGGCCGCCAAAAATCCCTGTGGTGATCCCCATTGTTATCGCTATTACCATACCTGTACCGCTTATTAAGGCTTTTTCTATCCCCATAATATTAAATAATGCCATACCTATAGCATCGACTAATAAAAAGTAATAGTTATTTACATGAGGTAAGTAACGCACAAAAAATATGGTGGCAATAATAGCGGCGTAAGTTGAGTATAAATACTCAGGCGTAGCTATCCAAAATATAGGTTTATCTAAAAGTATGTCTCTTAGCGTGCCGCCACCTAAAGCTGTAACAGTTGCGACCACAACCACCCCAAAACCACTTATGTTTTTTTCGTAGCCTAGCAGTGCTCCTGCAACCGCAAAAAAAGCCACTCCGAGCAGCCCCAGCACCATAAAATATTCAGCAGTCATGTACATTCCCTTTTAAATTTTATACTTTGGTATATCAATTTATATGCCAGATGTAATTAGCAAAAGCCAAAAGCGAGGATTAAAAGTACATTTAAAAACAATGGGTTAATAAATTTTTGATAAAATTAATGATGGGTTATTGTGATGTGCGATATTTAAAAAGGTAATTATTTTAAAAGTGAGTAGTTTTTACACATTATTTATTTTTAGCTGAGTCGCCTTTTTTAGTGCCCACCAGCACTAGGGTCTGTTGACCTTTCAAGGTTAAATTTGCAGCTGCCTGTTTGGTATTTAGGCAAGGCAGAGCCTATGTGATGTGGTTATTCCCCATAGGTAGGCGATAACGCAGCATCAATGCCAAACAGGCGCTGCCCTTCGGGTTCTGCCTAGGGGCAATTTACTCTTTGTTGCTCGGTTTTTACTTAGCCCAAACAACCAATTGGCAAAGCTTTGCGACATGACATAAAAAGCAACCTGCTTCACCCAATATCTAATACCAACCCGCAATAATACTTAATCATTTTTAGGGGCTAAACGTGTCGCTATCTGCGTTAAAAAATTCTCATTTAGAATAACTAAATAACGAATTTTTTGCCTAGCTATCAACACGTTTATCTATCCTCAAAATAGATCACTTAATTAAGGGGATTGGTATAAACTCTACATACTGCGCTAAAAAATCATTAAGTGATAAGCTCAAAAGTACTAAATTATTACTTATTAAAACCCATAGTGCATACAAGCCAAGCAGGCCATCGCCCACACTGCCAATATAAGACGAGTAACCAATAAATAATAACAAGCCGCGCATGGTAAGTCCCTGTTAGCTGTATCGTTAAGTTAAATAATAAACTCGCTTAGTTAGTTACAGCCTTTGTTGGTTTTAGCTAGCTGAAGGTCATGCACACTTGCATGTGCACCACAGTAAAAAATATAGTTAGAACAATGGTAGTTTTCATCCTTAATATTTAAACCATTCTCATCAAATTCTAGCTCAAACTTACAGTTAATATCGTATTCGGGCTCTTTCTCTTCAAACACCAATTTTTTACCCTTTAGGGCTAAAGGTAATGGTTCTTTCGTCCCCTCTAGTGGGGCAGTGATAGTGCAAATATGAAAGTTAAAGCCCCAGATAAGGCCTTCTGCAAAGTATTTATCTTCTTTTTTAAATACATTTACATAGCTCCTTTTTAATTTAAAACGCTCATTACTTTTGCTTCCATCGTCGTTAAGCATAGGGATCGCGCTCGTTATTTTGTCTGTCCTTGAATAACATCCTTCAAGTAAGTCTGCATGTGAATATCCACTAAAGAGCACACTTGCTAGCATCAAAAACCTTAAAGCCTGTATGCTCATTACTGCACCTTGCTTCGCTGTTAATCTTCGTCAAAAAAACGGCCACTATCATCTGTCATTTTTACTGGCAGGCCGTTATCTACCATAAAATAGTAAAAACGTAGGTCGTCAATTAAATCTGGGGCGGTTATTTCAATATCTTGGTATGTCGCGTTTTTAAACTTAAATCTTAAAATATGCTCAAAACGCTTAGTTTGGCAGTACAGTACTTCTTCAAGTTCATGTACTTTGATCGTTATACCTAATACTTCAAGCTCGCCATCAACAATTTCAACCGCATGGCATTGTTCTTTTTTCATATAATGCCATTGTAAAAATACCCTCAATAGGACAAATGCAAATAAGTATAAAAATTGATGCAGCAAAGGTTGTTCAATAAATACCTCTACCCAAAATAAAATAATAACGGCGATGAACGTATTACACCCAAGCGTCCAAAGTAGTTTTGCGCTGGGTGCTTTTTTGTACCTTGTCAGTTTTTTCATAAATCCCTTTAAAGTATTATCCTTCGCTGAGCATTGCTCATGCTAAATATTACTTACTTTTGTTCCCGCTAAATGATCATGTAAACAGCGTTTATCTTTTCCAAATATAAATGATGGATTAACAAAACCAGCAATAAACTGACCTACCGAAGGGACCAGTGATAACAGCTGCATAGGTAACATGCGTTTAAAGTAAATAGTTATAAAACTTGCTTTTGTGCCGTCTAGGTTTTCTATACGAATAGACATACAGTATTTACCAATAGTTTGTCCGTAGTGATACATAAGGTAGGCATGAAGCACTAACGTAGAAAACACACCGTAAACAAATAAAAATGCAGATAAACCCAGATTTGGTTGGCTTAAGTTATCAAAACCGATATACATTATTACAGGTATAAAAAATGCTATACCTATTAAGCCGTCAATAATAGCAGCAACAAGCCTGTCCCCGCGTGATGCTTTTTCTCCCGCTATTTTTAGGTCGGCATTGTGTGCGGGATCTTGCGCTTCTCGGGTTTTTATAAGCTCGTCTATTTCTTTTGCGCGCTCAGGAAAACGTTCTCGGTCAATGACTTTTGCGCTGGAGTAAAGTTCATCTAATGTGTAGGTAGAAAAGTCTATTGGGGTGTCCATGCTTGGGGTATTCCTTTACGTAATTTAACCCAAAGTAGCATAGCTTTAGTAATTTATTCAATAATCTATGTAAAAAATCTAGCTCAACATTTAGCTTTTTGAGCATAAAAAATGGCGCTACAAAGCGCCATTCAAAAAACAATTAAATTAAAGCGCTAGGCTTAAAATTTTCTTCGCTTTAGCTATGTCAATATCGCCATGTTCGCCAAGGGCTGTCATGCCGTTACGCTCAAGGTTGTTGGCAACGGCTTCAACCGCGTCTTCACCTAGGTCGTAATCGCCAAGTTTTGTTTTAATGCCCATTTGCTCAAAAAAGTCTTGAGTATGTTTAATGGTTGCATCAATCAGCTCGTTTTTGTCTTGCATATCAAGGCCAAATACACGCTCACCTAACTGAATAATTTTAGCGCGTTTTTGCTCTTGCTGAACAAACATAAGCGGCGGTAATACAATCGCAAGTGTTACAGCGTGATCTAGGCTATAAAGCGCTGTTAGCTCGTGACCAATCATATGCGTAGACCAATCTTGCGGTACGCCTTGGCCAATTAAGCCATTTAGTGCCATCGTTGCCGACCACATTACGTTTGCACGAACATCGTAATCTTCTGGGTTTTCAAGGGCTTTAGGGCCTTGCTCAATTAGCGTAGATAAAATACCTTCTGCAAAACGGTCTTGCAGTGGCGCATTAACTGGGTACGTTAAATATTGCTCAATAACATGTACAAACGCATCAACTACACCGTTAGAAATTTGGCGAGTAGGCAGTGAGAATGTATACGTAGGATCAAGTACGGCAAATTGCGGTTGTACAATTGGCGTACCAAAGGCACGTTTTTGCTGGGTTTCTTTACGGGTAACAACCGAGTTACCGTTGCTTTCTGAGCCAGTAGCCGGAAGCGTTAATACCGCGCCAATAGGTAGTGCGCTTTTTACTTCTGCGCCATTAACTAAAATATCCCAGCCGTCGCCTTCGTATTTTGCTGCTGCCGCTACGTATTTAGCGCCGTCGATAACACTACCGCCGCCTACAGGTAATATAAAGCTAACGTTTTGCTCTTTCACAATTTCTACAGCTTTTGAAAGTGTTTCGTAAGTTGGGTTTGGCTCAACTCCCGAAAACTCCACAAAGTCCACACCTTCAAGTGCATTTACTACATCGTCATATACGCCGTTCTTTTTGATCGAACCGCCACCGTATAAAAACATGACCTTGCCTTGGCTTGGTACGCGGCTTGCGATCTCATTAATTTGATCTTTGCCGAATAAAATCTCGGTGCGGTTTTTAAATGCAAAATTTAACATATTTGTACTCTACTTGGTTACGGGGCTCAGCCCCTGGTGCTCATTGCTTTATAAAATGGGAATTAATAGTTAACTTTCAAGTAATTAATTACCTATTTTATAAATTAAATATGAAAATGTTTAATGTCTAACTGAACGAGCGCAAGTGTACGCGCACTTTACAATAACTAGAATTCAGTTAATCTTGCTTTACCCATCGGATTTCTGATACCTAATGTTTTATGTCTTATTTTGTACAATTACGCACCTTTGTTGAGGTATATCGTTGTAAAAACATCTCTCGGGCTGCTAAAAATTTGGGGCTGTCGCAACCAGCTGCAACCGCGCATATACAAACAATGGAGTCGGTGGTAGGTAAATCGTTATTTGAGCGGCGTCACCGAGGCGTAGAACCAAGTAATGCCGCCCACGATTTAGCAGGCCAAGTGGCAAATCACCTTGATGCTATAGAGCAAAAAGTTGCCTCTGTACGCACCCGTTCAAACGATGTGAGCGGAACGATTACACTAGCCGGACCCGCCGAATATATTAGTTATGTTGCCTCTGCACAGCTGGCAAATTTGTTACAAGCAGGCAATGTTGATGTGGTCGTGCTGCCTGGTAATCGTGAGCAAATTTATTCAGCGCTCGACACCGGCGTTGCTGATATGGCCATTACAGCCTCTCTGCCCGATAACAAAATTTACGACTTTGAAGTGCTCGACAGCGAAGAGTTAGTACTGGTGGCGCACCGTTTATTAGCGCAAAGCTTAGGGGGGCAAACCATTACGCCAGCACTTTTAAATACGCTGCCGGTGGTAAGTTACGACAGTCAATTACCGCTTATACGCCATTATTTTGATACTGTATTTAAACAAAGCTGTACGTCAAAAATAATTGCCCGCTGCCCCGACATACGCGCGCTCGCCGGCATAGTAAGAACCGGTGTAGGCTATACCGTGCTGCCTGATTATATATGTCATGACGATATTCAATCGGGTAGATTAATTAAACTTGGTCCGCAAGGGCCGGAAAACAATTTGTACTTAGCGTGGCGTAAAGGGGCGCTTGCTCACCCGCGGCTTAATTATGCCCGCGATGTGTTAATGGCTTTTTCTAATATTAATAAATACGCAAAATAGTTTTTTAACTTATACCAATCCGCATAATTAAGTGATCTATTTTGAGGATAGGTAAACGTGATGATAGCAAGGCAAAAAATTCGCTATTTAGTTGTTCTAAATGAGAATTTTTTAACGCAGATAGCGACACGTTTAGCCCCTGAAAATCATTATGTATTATTACGGATTGGTATTGAACGCTGGTTATTTAATAAAATAGCCAACCGCGCGCCATTGCCCACTACTTTTACTTAATGTAAGGGTTTCAACCGCAAGCCTTGCTGAAAATTGCGTTTTAAATTGCACAATAAGGTATTTACCTTGCGGGGCACCAGGTAAAGATGAGTAAGCATTAGCACTTATTTGTTCTCGCGTAGCCACTTTACCTAGTGGCGCACGCACTGTATTTAGGGCGTTTTTCCAGTTTGCTTTACTTAATTGCGATTTAAATAGCGCATCGGCTTGTTGCCAACTTTTTGTGTATTCACCCGCATCAATTAACTGTAACCAGTTTATTGCTACGGGCATATTTTTAGTGGTTTCGGCCCACACTGAGCAGCTTATAAACAAGCATAAAATTAAAATGAGGGGTTTCATCATTCTTCCTTTTAATCTGGCGTTAAAAGTAAATATAAATGATATAAACAAAGCAATCGAGAAATTCTTATTCGTAAATTTGACTCATTAGCTCTGTTTATTACCTAACTCTATTAACGTTAATACGGCATTTAAACGCGTATTTAACTGATAAAAAATAAACGAACTAAATAAAGCGATAATGCATAAAAGTATGCCCATTTGTACTTTGCTGCTTAGTTCAAAAACAAATAACGAAGCCGATAGTATAATTAAAGCTAGAGAATAAGCTATTGATTGAAAGGTAAAATTAATATCGCCTTGCGCAACTTTAAGTAATTCTTCTTTTGTCATTGTAATGTCCGTTTTGGGTTTGTGGCGGGAGGTATTTAAAATTAAAAATATTGCTCTACTTTAGTGCTTCTATGTTTTTAGGGTTTACTAAATTCATTACCGCAAGGTAAATCCAACCACCAATAAAAGTAAATCCTAAGGCAAATGTAACAAATGCACTAACAAGCTTTGAACGATTTTGTTTAGCAGCTAAACGTACAGAAAGTAAGGCAGGTATTAAAGATGAAAAAATTAAAATAATATAGATAAAATTAGCACTAATATTCATTAAAAATCCTTTATGTTAATTGGGAAATGGCTATCTTTTAAGGTGATACCATAAATACTAAAAGATATTTAAACCACATCTAAAGCTATCATAAAAAGTGCTTTTATAGGTACATTTAATAATACAAAAAAGGCTGCATTAACTAGCAACCTTTTTTGTATTCTGTAACGCTTAAAGTTTTAAAAATGCCATTTAACCATTAGGTTTGGGTTGTGCTCTGTTTGACCGTCTACACCAAACTTATTTTTCCAATATACGTATTCTATGCCTACATCAAGGCGACCTGTGTCTAGGCCAAGCATAGGAGCAATGTTGTATTTAAGTTGTGAGGTAAAGTTAAAACCGCCTTCGCTTTTACCAAACATAGTGTCGGTACTGTCAACAATATCTAAAAAGCCATCGTATCTAAAGTTACCCTTGTTATAGCCCCACGTTACGGTTATTTGGTTGTTATCTTCACGCTCTATGCCAATATCGTCCTGAAAACGACGGTAATAAGCCACATTAAAATATTGGAACCCTGGTACATCTAACGATACGCCGCCACCTAATAAGTAGTTATTTTGATCGGTATCGCCCGAGCCATATTCTGTTTGTAGGCCTAAAAACACCTCTTTAACAAAGCTGTTTTGTGGCTTGTAAAGCGTTGGGTTTATGTTTAGCTCTCCGTATACTTCATCGGGGTTACTTAATCTATCCATAAAAAAGAAGGTACCGCCCCATGTATGCCCCGATGCATGCTCAATGGTTACTACGCTTCTGTCATCTTCCTCCCCCGAGAACGGCTCGAGGTAATCGGCGCCGGTCATGGCGGTTATACTAAAATCTGACCACAGCTCTTTTGCCGGCACACTACTTGAACACACCGCGATAGCACTGACTAAGGCTAATTTTTTAATTGTTGTAATTTTCATTGTTAATCCCTTTGTTATAATTTTATTAGTCTAGTTAAGATGATCTGTACTTGCTGAATAATTTTCTGGTAAAACAAGCGTCATAACGATGGCGGTTAAACCCGATACCGTTACAGCGCTGCCAAAAATAGCGGTTACCAGCTTAGGCGCATTTATAAACATTTCGGGCACAAAGCTAACCCCTAGCCCCATACCTAAGCTCACCGCAATAATAAGTAAGCTACGACGATTTATTTTTTCGCTTGCAAGAATTTTTACCCCTGCGGCTGCCACTGTGCCAAACATCACGAGCGTTGCACCGCCTAGCACTGGTTTAGGAATATTTTGTAGCACGGCACCAATCACCGGAAATAACCCTAAAATAATCAAAATTACACCAATCCACAGGCCAATGTATCTACTTGCTACACCGGTTAACTGAATAACGCCGTTATTTTGGCTAAAAGTAGTATTAGGAAACGTATTAAATGCGGCAGCAATCATTGAGTTAACCCCATCGCCTAAAATACCGCCGCGTATACGCGCTAAATAGCTTGCGCCTTTTACCGGTAATTTAGACACCGCACAATTTGCGGTTATATCGCCTGTGGATTCAATTGCGGTAATTAGGTATAAAAAGCTAAAGGCAAACATGGCGCCAAAATCAATGTTAAAGCCATATTTAAAGGGTAATGGCATGGCGATTAAATCAAACTCGCCCATTTTAAATTTGGCTATACCTAAAATAAGTGCAAGTAACCACCCTACTAACATGGCAACGACTACAGCGGTAAGCCTTACCCACTGATTTTTGCTAGCATTTAGTAATACCACCAGCGCCACCACCGAAAAACCCACAATTAAGTTGCTTGGCGAGGCAAACTTTTCAGGCATATTAGTTAATAACCATTGCCCGCCGCCTATGTCGGTCATGCCTACTTTAATAAGGTAAACCCCAATGGTGGTGATCACCACACCGGTCACTACAGGCTTAATTACTTTGCCAAGCTTTTCTATAAAAAAGCTAATAAATATCTCTACAAAGGCTGCTAAAAAACACACAGCAAAAATGGTGGCAAGTATTTCATCGTTTCCGCCTCCAGTGGCTTTTACGGTAAAACCGGTTGCCAAAATAGTGCCTAAAAACGCAAAGCTGGTGCCTTGTACGCATATAAGCCCTGAGCCAATTGGCCCCACACGGCGAGCCTGAATAAATGTACCAACCCCCGATACAAACAACGCCATACTAATTAAATACGGTATTTCGCTACCAAGCCCCAACACGCCACCAATAATAAGCGTGGGCGTAATAATACCTACAAAACTTGCCAGTACATGTTGCAGGGCAGCAAAAAAAGATTCGGTCAGCCCTGGTTTATCATCTACTGCGTAAATTATGTCTTCTGAGATTGCTTCTTGGTTTGACATAGTCAACATCCTTTTAGCGCTTTAATATGGGCAAGGTATAAATGCCTTGCCCAGGTTTTAATTTAAATACAGTGGCGCTTATTTAAGCTGCCCTTCAACACCCTCTACATAAAAGTCCATACCAAGTAAGGTTTTATCATCAATTGTTTGCCCCGCTTTAGTTACCAGCTCACCTTGCTGATTGTTAATTGGGCCACTAAATGGATGAAACTCACCGTTGGCAATTTTGGTTTTAATCGCCTCTACCTCGGCAACAACATTGGCAGGAATATCTTTACTCAGTGGCGCTAAGCGAGTCATACCGGCATCTATGCCTTTCCATACATTTTGCGATTGCCATTTATCGTCAAGTACTTGCTGCACGCGCTCGGCGTAAAACTCATCCCAATGATGAACAGGTGCCGTAAGGTGCGCTTTTTTACCATAGCCGCTCATATCTGAGTGGTAACCAATGGCGTATATTCCAGCGGCTTCTGCGGCTTGAAGTGGGGCGGGTGAGTCGGTGTGCTGGGTAATAATATCAACACCTTGGTCGATTAAACTGTCGGCAGCTTCGCGCTCTTTACCAGGGTCAAACCAGCTATTAACCCACACTACTTTTACTTTTGCGTTAGGTTTTACTGAGCGCAGGCCTAAAGTAAACGCGTTAATACCGCGTATTACCTCAGGAATAGGAAACGCGGCAATATAGCCAATACTGTCAGATTTACTCATGTGCCCAGCAATAACACCGGTTAGGTAGCGCCCTTCGTAAATACGGTCAAAATAAGTGCCCACATTTTTAGCGCGTTTATAACCTGTTGCATGCTCAAACTTTACGTTAGGAAAACGTTTAGCCACTTTAATGGTCGGGTTCATGTAGCCAAACGAGGTGGTAAATATTAAATCGTGCCCGCTTTTGGCTAGTTGTGTAATAACTCGCTCTGCATCGGCGCCCTCTGGCACGCTCTCTACAAAGGTGGTTTTTATTTTTTCGCCAAATTTATCCTCTAGGTAGCGGCGGCTTACATCGTGGGTGTAAGTCCAACCAGCTTCGCCAATCGGGCTTACATATACAAACCCTACTTTTACGCTGTCTTTTGCCATTGCACTCGCGCTTAACCCTAAGCTAAGTGCTACGCCAAGCGCTGTTATTAGTTTTTTCATTGTTATTCTCCGTGTTGTATTTTTAATATCCTGTTGAAGGCTTATTGTTACTCTTTGTATAAAATTTTTAATGGCCCTTATGCCAAGGCTTACCTAGCCACATGGGTTCGTACATTTTTAGTTTTTGTTTATTTTTACTTAGCATAATCAGTACTATAAGCGTTGCACCATAAGGCAGCATGGCCAGTAAATTAGAATCCACCGCTAAGCCAAGCGCCTGTGCCACTAAGTGCATAATGCTGGCAAAACCAAATAAATAAGCGCCTAGCATTACCCGCTCAATTCGCCAACTTGCAAATACCACTAAAGCCAGTGCTATCCAGCCACGACCCGAGGTCATGTTTTGTGTCCAAAGGGGCGTGTAAGCAAGCGATAGGTACGCCCCTGCAATACCCGCCATTGCGCCGCCAAACATCACCGCTAAATAGCGAGTACGCATTACAGGCAAGCCTAAGTTATTACCAACGCCTGGGTTTTCACCAATAGCGCGTACCGCAAGCCCTGCCCTGTGGTATTTAAAAAATAAATAAGCGCCAAGTATTAATGCCCAACTTAAATACACAATGGCATCTTGCGAAAACAATGCTTTGCCCAGTAGCGGAATATGCTCAAACCCTGCAATTGCTAAAGTGGGTAAGGCATTAATGGTTTTGCCCTCGTAATCAACGCCTAAAAATGCCGACAAGCCCGTGCCAAAAATAGTTAGCGCTAACCCCGTAGCCACTTGGCTAGCATTTAAATTAAGTGCTACAAACGCAAATACTAACGACGCCATCACCCCCACAAGCGCAGCCACGCTAAAGCCTATAAAGAGGTTGTCGCATTGGTACATGGTTATAAACCCTGCCACCGCGCCTAATAACATCATGCCCTCTTGCCCAAGGTTAAGTGTGCCGCTTTTCTCGCATACCATTTCACCTAGAGCCACCAGCAATAAAGGCGTGCCGGTGCGAATAGTGGCGTATAAAATATTTGTGATTACCTCTAATTCCATGTTTAAGATTCCTGTGCGATGGGTGTTAGCTGCGTTTTTTGTTGTTTAAATGGCAGTAACAATTTAATGCGATAACCAATAAGCACATCGCACGAGAGTAAATAAAACAGCATTAAGCCCTGAAAAATACCGGTAATGGCATTGGGTAGGCCAATTTCTATTTGCGCCATTTCGCCGCCCATATAAATAAGCCCCATTAACAGCCCTGCTAAGGTGATCCCAAGCGGATGTAAGCGCCCTAAAAAGGCCACAATAATTGCGGCGTAACCATAACCGGGTGATATTTGCGGCACTAATTGCCCTATAGGTCCAGCCACTTCGCCAGCCCCTGCAAGCCCAGCTAACCCGCCACTTATTACTAATACACCAGCAATTAAAAGCGCACGTTTATAGCCCGCCATTTTGGCCGCCGATGCATCAAGCCCAAGTACTTGAATTTGAAAACCCATAAAGGTTTTACTAATAAACACCCATGTGGCACACAGCGCTAATAGCGCAAATGCAAGCCCTAAATGAAGGCGAGTACCCTCAAATAAAACTGGTAGTAAGGTGCTATCGCCAAATAAGGCGCTTTCAGGAAAGTTATAACCGTATGGGTCTTTTAATGGCCCGTGTACTGACCACAGCAACACATTAACGGCAATGTAATTGAGCATAATGGTGACTAAAATTTCGTTGGTGTTTAAACGTAATTTCATAAACGCAGCTAAGCCTGCCCAAAGCATGCCACCGGCAATACCTGCAAGTAATGTAAGCCCTAATGCAAAGGAACTTGTAGAGTCAACAAAGTTAACAGCTACGGCACTGGCGCATACGCCGCCAATAAGTAGCTGCCCTTCAGCACCTATATTCCACACCGACGCCCTGTAACACAGCGCTAAACCATAGGCACATAATAAAATTGGAATGGTCATTACTAATAGCTCGGTAACGCCGTACCAGTCAGAAATAGGTGCTACGAGCAAGGTATATAAGGCATTAAGCGGGTCGTGCCCTAATAAGGCAAACACCACATAACCTGTTATTAAAGTGAGTAAAATGGCTAAAACAGGAGAAAAATAACTCCATGTTTTTGAGCGCTCTACGCGGGGTTCAAGCTTTATCATGCCGGCGCTCCTTGCGGTGTTATTTTTGCTGTGTTGCTTTTAGTGTCGTGATTAAAATCGCCCGCCATCCACTGCCCTAATTGCACAAGTGGTACACAGTCGGTATTCAAAATAGGCGAGAGTTTACCATCACAAATTGCACCAATACGGTCACAAATTTTATAGAGCTCGTCTAAATCTTCTGAAATAACCAGTACTGCACAGCCTTCGTCGCGCAGCGTTAAAATTGCCTCGTGAATGGCAACTTGTGCGCCAATATCTACACCCCAAGTAGGGTGCGACATAACCAGCAATTGTGGGTTTTGCTCAACCTCTCGGCCAATAATAAACTTTTGCAAATTACCGCCCGAAAGGCTTGCTGCGTGAGTACGGTTGCCGGGGGTTTTTACGTTGTATTTTTTAATGATTTTGTCGGCGAGTTGGCTAATTTTTTGTTTTACTAAAAAGCCTTTTTTAACTAAACCACTATCTAAACTGGTAAGGAGTGCATTGTGCGCTAAATCCATATCAGGGACTGCGCCGCGCCCTAGTCTGTCCTCGGGTACGCATGCAAGCCCAAGCCTGCGCCTTTTTAGAGGGCATAACGCATCAACAGCGGTATTTTTAAATTTTATTGCGTTGCTATTTTTTTGCGGCTCCTCTCCCGAAAGCGCTTTTAATAGCTCCTCCTGCCCATTACCGGCAACCCCTGCAATACCGACTATTTCGCCTTGTTGTACGGCAAAGTTAATATTTTTAAGCGCAATATCAAATAACGCCTGCGCACTGGTTGATAAGTTATCGACTGTTAAAAAATCACCTGTGCCAGTCGCTCTGCGCGTTTGGTTACTTATTGGTGTGCTGTCGCCTACCATTAAGCGAGCTATTGATTCGCTGGTTTCGTTTTTAGGAATGCAATGCCCACTTACCTTGCCGGCGCGCAAAATAGTGGCGCTGTCGCAAAGCCCAATAACTTCATGCAACTTATGGCTAATAAACAGCACCGAGCAGCCTTCTTTTTTAAGCGAATGCAGGGTTTTAAACAGTGCATCTACTTCTTGCGGAGTGAGTACCGAGGTGGGTTCATCTAAAATAAGCAGTTGAATATCTAATAATAAACACCTGACTATTTCTACTTGTTGGCGCTCGCCCGTTGAAAGCGTAGACACCAACCTATGCGGGTCCAGCGGCATGCCGTACCTAGCCGATGTTTTACTAATTCTGCTGGCAAGTGTGCTGCTATGCCCTGCTAAATCGCCCAGCGCTAACGCGATATTTTGCGCAACTGTTAGGGTTTCAAATAACGAAAAATGCTGAAACACCATACCTATGCCTAATTCGCGGGCATCGGCGGGTTCTTTTATGTCCATTTTACGACCGTTAAAAAACATGTCCCCTTGGTCAGGTTTAACTACACCGTAAAGCATTTTCATTAACGTGCTTTTACCCGCGCCGTTTTCACCAAGCAGGGCATGTACCTCACCATGTTTTATTTTTATTGTTACGCCGTCGTTGGCTATACATCCGGGGTAGTGCTTTGTCATTCCCTGCATAGTAAGGCGGTATTTATTGTCCATTATTTAAACCTTTCTTTGTGCTTGTTGGTTAAATAAGCTAGCCTAGAAACTTAACTGACCAAGCGGTCAACAATGGCATGGTATCTGCAATTAACTTACCAAGATGAAAAAGTTTTTTTCTTACCTGCTTAAAAACAACAAGAAAAAATATACGCCAAGCCTTTACATATCAGGGCTTTATAAAAGTTAAGGGGGTCTGTGTGATTACGTTTTTATTAAATGACACGCCAATAGAAGTAGAAGAATGCGCGCCGAATCTCACCATTTTGGACTGGCTTCGCACCAAAAAAGGGAAAATGGGCACCAAAGAAGGGTGTGCTACAGGCGATTGTGGCGCATGCACAATTTTAGTTGGCGAAGAAAAACTAAATTCAAACGGTGAGCCAGTTTGGCACTATAAAACCATGAATAGCTGCCTGCTTTTATTAGGTAATGCACACGCAAAACACATAGTAACCGTAGAGGCTGTAACAACAGGACTTTACCCTACACTTAACGATTTACACCCGGTGCAACGCGCATTGGTTGAGTGCCATGGTTCGCAATGTGGTTTTTGTACCCCTGGCATAATAATGAGCATGTTGGCGCTTTATATTGATAACCCAAGTTACCCAGGTAAAAAAGCCGCTATTCATGCGCTAGGGGGTAATTTATGTCGTTGTACGGGTTACAGCCCTATTTTACTTGCAGTTGAAAAAGCTTATAGCTACGAGCGTAAAAATGAGCCTTACTCTGCCATGGCGGCACAATTTAAGGCATCACTAAATATAGGTGATGACATTCCTTGTTTAAAAAATGGCCCTCGTACGTTTTATTTACCGCAAAGTGCAGCGCAACTTGTTGAGCTTAAAGCGCGTTACCCGCAGGCATACTTGGTTGCTGGTGGCACCGACTTTGCCATTGAGCTTAGCCAAAACATGCTATTGCCCGATATTATTATATCGCTTAGCCAAACCAGTGAGCTGTGCACTTTAAGCGATAACAGCGGCGAGCTACATATTGGTGCAGCACTACCTTACAGCCAATTTGTTGAAGCGTTTTACACTTACTACCCAGAGTCTAAGGAGCTGTTTGAACGCCTTGGCTCTAACCAAGTACGTAACAGTGGCACCTTAGGTGGCAGCATAGGAAATGCCTCTCCTATTGGCGATCCGGCCCCTTTACTCATTGCACTTAATGCCACCTTAGATTTATTAAGCACTGCAGGCACACGCACAATAAACGTAGCCGACTACTTTGTTGATTACAAAAAAACAGTCATTAAAAGCGATGAAGTCATTAGCAAAATTACCGTACCTAAACGCCTAGACTCGTTAAAGCTTGCGTGTCATAAAATTTCAAAACGCTTTGAAGATGATATATCTACTGTGTGTTTAGTGCTGGCTATAGAGCAAACACAAGGCGTAATTAACAATGCCCGCTGCGCCATGGGCGGTATGGCTGCCATACCCAAACGCGCCACGCATATAGAGCAAAAACTTAATGCTCAGCCTTTGCAAGTAAGCACGTTTATAGATGCCGCTAGTGCTATAAATGATGACTTTGCTCCCATGAGCGATGTACGTAGCAGCGCACATTACCGCACTACGGTAAGCAAAAACTTGCTACAGCGTATTGGTATTGAGTTTTGTGGTGCAAAGCCAAGTAGTAAAAATAATAACAACATTGCCATTACGAGGATTTCACATGCGTCACTTTGAAATGGATAAACTAAAAGCCCAAGGCGGAAGTGTTGGCCAATCTAAGTATCACGAAAGCGCAATAAAACAAGTATGTGGCAATGCAAACTACGCCGACGATAACCCAGAGCCTCATGGCTGCTTACACGCCTACCCTGTACTTGCGCCCATTACCAGCGGCTTTATTAAATCAATTGATACAAGTAAAGCGCTTGAAGTGGCAGGCGTTAAACGTATTTTATCGGCTGATGATGTACCCGGTAAGCTTGATATTGGCCCAGTATTTCCTGGGGATGTGCTATTAACCAATCACGAAATTCAATATCACGGGCAACCTGTGCTGGTAGTGGTTGCCAAAAGCTACGAAATTGCGCGCCGCGCTGCTCGCTTAGTGGTTATAGAATGCGAGCAAACCACCCCCATACTTGATATTAAAGAAGCGATCAAAAAAGAGCACTGGGTAAGGCCGCCGCATTCACTTAACCGCGGTAATAGCGAGCAAGCCATTAATAATGCAGCCCACCAACTTAAAGGTGAAATACACATAGGCGGGCAAGAACACTTTTACCTTGAGGGGCAAATAGCACTTGCTCAGCCCGACAACGATGGCGGGATTCATGTGCAATGTTCTACGCAGCACCCAACAGAGGTGCAGCACTTAGTTGCTAAAATTTTAAAAAAGCCATTTAGCTTTGTAAACGTAGAAACCCGCCGTATGGGCGGAGCCTTTGGCGGTAAAGAAACTCAAGGCGCGCCTTGGGCTTGCCTTGCAGCGCTTGCAGTTTACCACCTTGGCTGCGCCGTTAAAATGCGCCTAGCCCGCAGTGACGACTTTAAACTTACCGGTAAACGCCACCCATTTTATAACCAATACCATGTAGGGTTTGACGAAAATGGCCTAATTGAAGGCGCTGATGTAACCGTAAATGGGTTTTGTGGTTATTCGCCTGATTTATCTGATGCCATTGTCGACCGCGCAATGTTTCATGTCGATAACGCGTATTACTACCCAGCTGCCACCATTAAAGGGAATCGCTGTAAAGTAAACACCGTAAGCCACACTGCATTTAGAGGATTTGGTGGCCCGCAAGGCATGATCATGGGCGAGCTAATAATGGACGACATAGCCGCTAAGTTAGGTAAAGATCCGCTTGAGATCCGAAAACTTAATTTATACAAAAAAGGCCGCGACACCACCCCGTATCATCAAAGAGTAGAGCAGCATATTTTAAAAGATATGATAAGCCAGCTTGAGGAGTCGGGTGATTACTGGGCGCGAAAAAAGGCAATTAAAGCCTTTAACGCATCATCGCCTATTATCAAAAAAGGCCTTGCAATGACGCCGGTAAAATACGGTATATCGTTTACCGTACAGCACTTAAACCAAGCGGGTGCATTAGTGCATGTATATAGTGATGGATCAATTCATTTAAACCATGGCGGCACCGAAATGGGCCAAGGGCTTAATACAAAAATAGCGCAAATAGTAGCCCATGGCTTTGGCGTTGATTTTGACGCAGTAAGCATAAGCGCTACTCGTACCGACAAAGTACCAAACACCTCGCCAACTGCTGCATCAAGCGGGACTGACCTAAATGGCATGGCGGCGCTAAACGCGGTAAATACTATAAAAGAGCGTTTAATAAACTTTATAAGTGAGCACTTTGAAGTAGACAGCCAAAGTATTGTATTTAAAGATAACCTCATTACCTTTAGTAAAGGCGAAATTAGCTTTAGCGAACTTGCAAACCTTGCTTACATGAACCGTATATCGCTTTCATCAACCGGTTATTACGCCACGCCTAAAATTCATTACGATAGAGCGAAAGGCGAAGGCCGGCCATTTTTTTACTACGCACACGGCGTAGCGCTCAGTGAAGTAGAAGTAGATACGCTGACAGGCGAAAACACCGTAACCCGCGTGGATATACTGCACGATGTGGGCAGCTCAATTAACCCTGCACTTGATATAGGCCAAATTGAAGGTGCCTTTGTGCAAGGTATGGGCTGGCTTACCACCGAAGACTTACAATGGAATGATAAAGGCCAGCTTGCAAGCTTTGGCCCTGCTAACTATAAAATTCCTGCAATTGGCGATACCCCTGCCGAATTTAATGTAAATTTATATAACTCGGCCAACCCAGAAACCACGGTATTTAGATCAAAAGCGGTTGGCGAGCCGCCGTTTATGTTGGCCTTTAGTGTGTGGAGTGCTATTCGTAATGCTATAAGCAGTGTGGCCGATTACAAATACACCGCCCCACTTGATACACCTGCCACACCTGAGCGTGTATTAAATGCAATTGAGCAAACCGCTAGCTGGTTTAAGGAGCAGCAACATGGCTAATTTAAATGAGTCGTTTCAGGGTTTTCATACGCAAAATTGGGCGCAAGCTATAAACGAGCATGAACAAAGCGGCACTAATTATGTTATTGCCACTGTGCTTGGCACCAATGGCTCAACCCCACGTGGCACAGGCTCTAAAATGGTAATAAGCGGCGAGCATATTTACGACACCCTTGGCGGTGGACACCTTGAATACGTAGTAATAGAAAAAGCACGCGAGCTACTTGCCAAAGGCGAGGCAGCGCAAGTGATAGAGCAATTTAACCTAGGCGCAAATTTAGGCCAATGCTGCGGGGGAGCTGCCACCGTTATGCTTGAGTGCATGCAATGCGAGCGCTTTACGCTTGATATTTATGGCGCAGGCCATGTAGCACAGGCGCTTATTGGTATATTAGCGCAATTACCTATGCGTATACGCTGGATAGATAGCCGCGCCGATGTATTCCCGCAAGTTATTCCTAATAACGTAATAAAAGTGGTTGATGAAGAGCCAACAGAGCAAGTTAAACGTGCGCCAAAGGCTAATAATTACTTAATATTAACCCATAACCACCAGCTCGACTTTGCACTTACACAAGCCATTATTAAACGCGCTGATGCTAATTGGCTTGGTGTAATTGGCTCAGATACTAAAGCAAAACGCTTTAAACAGCGCTTAGCCCATCGCGATTTTACCACCGAGCAAATAAAGCAAATGACCTGCCCTGTCGGGCTTGAAAATGTAACGGGCAAGCTCCCTATGGAAGTGGCAATATCAATTAGCGGGCAGTTAATTGGCCTTTATCAGGCTATGCAAACCCATGCGCCAAAACGCCAAGGCTTGCAATGGCGTGCACTTAAAAATGCCTTAATTAGCACCACGCACGAGGAAGAAAACGCATGAGTAGCTTAAAAATTAATAACCTAAATGCAGCGCAAGCGCATCAAGCATTAGAGCATTGTTGCGCCGCCCCTAACTGGGTAAGCGGTATGCTAAATATCATGCCATTTGAAAATAAAGAGCACTTATTTAACAGCGCACAAAGCGTATGGGATAGCCTAGGCGATAGCGATTATTTAGCCGCTTTTGAAGGCCACCCGCAAATAGGCGATTTATCAACTTTAAGTAAAAAGTACGCCGCTACAGCGCAAAAAGCAGGGCACGAACAATCAGGCATGAGTAAAGCAAACGAGCAAACCCTTAAAAAAATGATTGCGCTAAATAAAGAATACCTCAGTAAATTTGGCTTTATATTTATTGTGTGTGCCAGTGGTAAAAGTGCTGAGCAAATGCTTGAACTTATTGAGCAGCGCATACACAACACCCGCAGCACAGAGCTTAATATAGCCGCGGGCGAACAAGCCAAAATAACAAAAATAAGATTGGAGTCATTGCTATGAATAAAAGCCCTATCACTACCCATATTTTAGATACCAGCACAGGCAAACCGGCTGAAAATGTAGCTGTACAATTGTTTTTACTCACTAATAACGAGTGGCAATTAATTGCTCAAGGTAAAACAAATAGCGACGGGCGAATTACCGACTGGCTCAACACAGACGTAGAATTTGCCACCTATAAACTGGTTTTTGACTTAGACAGCTATTATGAAAACCAAGAAACACCTGCGTTTTACCCAGAGGCGCAAATTACCTTTAGATTACAAGATGAAAAACACCATCATATTCCGTTATTGCTTAGCCCATTTGGCTACTCAACGTACAGAGGCAGCTAATTATGAGCACCCACAACAATAATAAAATAACCGTAATGTGTGCCAACATACTCGATTTTGTTGACGACCCCGCCATAGCCGGCGAAAGCGCCCATCGCTATTTTGAAAAAGGCGCGTTAGTTATTCAAAGCGGCAAAGTCGTTAACCTTGGTTACGAGCAAGACATACTGCCAAGCATTGATAAGTCAGCCACTATTATTCGCCACGATGGCAAACTGGTAATGCCCGGCATGATAGACACGCACATACATTTGCCGCAAACCGAAATGGTCGGCGCGTATGGCGAGCAGCTTTTAAGCTGGCTTACCGAATACGCCTTCCCCACTGAAAAAAAGTTTACCTGTGAGCATTATTCAAAAGATATATCTAATCGCTTTTTAGACGAGCTACTGCGTAATGGCACCACTACCGCATTGGTATTTGGCACTGTGCACCCGCAATCGGTAGATGCGTTTTTTAACGAATCTCAAAAACGTAATTTACGTATGATTGCCGGTAAGGTAATGATGGACAGAAACTGCCCTGACGATTTATCTGATTGCGCGCAAACCAGTTACGATCAATCAAAAGCACTGATAGAAAAATGGCACAATGTGGATAGGTTAAGCTATGCGGTAACGCCACGTTTTGCACCCACATCTACCCCAGAGCAACTACAAAAATGTACTCAATTATTAGAAGAATACCCCGACACCTACCTGCATACCCACTTATCTGAAAACAAAGACGAGTGCGAATGGGTAAAAGGGTTATTCCCAGAGGCTGATGATTACCTAGGCGTGTACGAGAAAGCTAAAATGGTGCGTAAACGCTCGGTATTTGCCCATAGCATTCATTTATCTGAGCGTGAGCTGTGCTGCCTTGCCGATAACAACGCGGCTATATCGCACTGCCCTACCTCTAACTTATTTTTAGGCTCGGGCCTTTTAAATTTAAAGAGATGTGAAGAGCATGGAATAAATGTGGGTATGGGTACCGATGTAGGCGCAGGAACAAGTTTTTCTATGCTACAAACGGGTAACGAAGCGTACAAAATTCAGCAGTTACAAGGTCAAAAGTTCTCAGCATTTAAAGGGTTTTATTTAGCCACCCTAGGCGGCGCACGTGCCCTTGATTTAGAGGGCACCATAGGTAACTTTAATGAAGGCTGCGAGGCCGACTTTATTGTAATGGATTACGCGGCCACCTCGTTTTTAAAATTCAGAATTGGCCATGCCAAAACCCTTCACGAACAGCTTTTTGCCATGATGATGCTAGGCGACGACCGCTGTATTGAACAAACCTACATTATGGGTAAAAGCGTGTATAAACGCGACGAACAAGCCCAGTTTGCAGCCACACCTACACCCGATTTAGAAGAGGCATAACCCGATGGAAAACTATTTATTTGAGCTTGCTCATTTGGTGTTTAGATACTTTCACGTGGTAGCAGGTATAGCGTGGATAGGCGCCTCATTTTATTTTGTGTGGCTTGATAATAACTTACAAACACCGCCACAATGGAAACAAGATAAAGGCATAAAAGGCGATTTATGGGCTATTCATGGCGGCGGCTTTTACGAAGTGGCTAAGTATCAAAATGGCCCAGAACAAATGCCCTCTACCCTACATTGGTTTAAATGGGAGGCCTACACAACCTGGATCAGCGGCGCGCTGTTATTTACGCTGTTATATTATGTGGGTGCAGATGTGTATTTACTCGATGCCAGTAAAAGTGAGCTCAGTAAGTTTGCAGCTATTGGTGCATCACTTGGTTTTATAGGCTTAGGCTATGGTGTTTATCGGTTATTGTGTAAAAGACCGCTTGTTGAAAATGGCAAGGCATTTATTGCCCTAGGTGTAGGCTTTTTAGCGTTATGGACGTATGGGGTTGATCAGCTATTTAGTGACCGCGCAGTGTATATTCATGTTGGTGCATTAATTGGTACCTGTATGGCCGGTAATGTATATCACATTATTATGCCTGCACAGCGCTACATGGTAAGCGAAGTAGAAGCTGGGCGCATTCCTGATTCAGCGCCGGGCTTAAAAGCAAAGCAGTGCTCAGTACATAATAACTACGCCACCCTACCAGTTATATTTATTATGCTAAGTAACCATTTTTCGTATACCTATAGCCATGAGTTTGGTTGGTTAGTGCTTATTGGCTTTTTTATTATTGGTATGTGGATACGCCACTTTTTTAACTTAAAGCACCAAGGTGTTAATAAGCCTTCAGTACTAATAAGCGGTATTGCCGCGTTTTTTGCGTTAATGCTAGCCATAGTACCGTGGCCAAGTAGCTCTGTAAACGCACAAAATGATCTACAAGCAAGTATAAGCGATGCACAAGCGTGGGATATTATTAATAAACACTGTACACAGTGCCACAGTGAAACCCCTACCTCAAAGCTTTTTCAAACCGCGCCGCTCGGCTTTAAGCTCGACTCACTTGCTGATGTAAAAAAAGCCAGTGCACTTATCCATACTCGCGCGGTTATAACCAAAGACATGCCATTGGCTAACATGACAAAAATGACTGATGCAGAGCGTGAAATGCTTGGCACTTGGCTTAGCGCAGTAAAAAAGGAGCAGTAACATGAGCGAGCAATTTAAACATTACCCGCGCGATTTAATTGGTTATGGTGCACACACTCCGCATGCCAACTGGCCTAATAAAGCCCGTATAGCCGTGCAAGTAGTATTAAATTACGAAGAAGGCGGTGAAAACTGTGTACTGCATGGTGATGCAGCAGCCGAAACGTTTTTATCTGAAATAGTCAGCGCCCCGCATGTAGAAGACCGCCACATAAGCATGGAGTCTATTTACGAATATGGCTCGCGAGCGGGTGTGTGGCGCTTACTTAAACTCTTTAAAAAATACGATATACCGGTCACCATTTTTGCTGTGGCAATGGCCCTTGAGCGCCACCCCGATATAGCTAAAGCCTTTGTTGAGGCTGGGCACGAAATTGCAAGCCACGGCCTGCGCTGGATTAATTATCAATATATAGATAAACAAACCGAGCGCGAGCACATGCAAAAAGCCATTGAAATCATTCAAACACTTACTGGTAAAAAGCCCACAGGCTGGTACACCGGGCGCACAAGCCCTAACACAGCAGCCCTTGTGGTTGAAAATGGCTCGTTTTTATATGATGCCGACGATTACAGCGACGACTTACCCTTTTACAGTATTAAAGAAGGTAAACCACAGTTAATAGTGCCCTACACGCTTGATGTAAACGACATGCGCTTTGCTGCAGTGCAAGGCTTTAATGCCGGCGATCAGTTTTATAATTATTTAAAAGATGCCTTTGATACGCTTTATGAAGAAGGCGACCCACAAGGTGAAAACGCCCCAAAAATGATGTCGATAGGGCTGCATTGTCGCTTAATTGGCCGCCCTGGGCGCATTAAAGCCCTTGCACGGTTTTTAGAATATGCTAAATCGCATGAGCAAGTTTGGTTTGCCACGCGCGAACAAATAGCCGAGCACTGGCTTAAAACTCATCCGTATAATACCAATCCGCAATAGTACTTAATCATTTTCAGGGGCTAAACGTGTCGCTATCTGCGTTAAAATTCTCATTTAGAACAACTAAATAGCGAATTTTTTGCCTTGCTATCAACACGTTTATCCATCCTCAAAATAGATCATTTAATTATGCGCATTGGTATAAAAAAGCCTAGATGTGAGCCGTTAAAACTAAACTCTAAGAGCTTATTAGATTTATCGTAAAAAAAAGCCCAGCAGTGCTGGGCTTAAGGTCACTTTAGGAGTAGTGGTTTACTTAGCCATAGGTAATAAAACCGATATGTAACGCTGAGCCCAATTTGCTAATTCAACACGGTTACGAGAATTGGTTTTTTTAAAGGCACTGTACAAATGCGTTTTAACGGTGTGGTCACTTATATTAAGTTTATCGGCAATGGCGTTATTGCTCGCCCCTTGAGCAATTAAGTGAATAACCGATTTTTCACGTTTAGTAAGGTGCGCATAATCGCCTTTTTTAAGCGTGATATCTTCTTGTAGGCTATTAAACGAAGAGGCAACCGAGAGAATATCTGAAAACGCTTTTGATATAACCTTTCGCGTAAACCATAACTCGCCTGCGGTTATTCTAACTAGCCCTTTAAAAATAGTTTCTGGTGCATCTGATTTATAAAACACACCATTGAAATGATTTAGCAGTAGGTTTTTTTCGCACACGGCATTGGGCTCTACATTAAATAAGACAACTTTATGCTTTTTAGCGAGGCAAATTAAGTCGGCAGGCAGCAAATCTAACCAGTTATTTTTAGCGCCATCAATTAAAAATAAATCAAACTTGTCCCTTTTCTCGTTTTTAGGGATCACGTCGTCCATTTTAATATCGCCAAAAATGGCTTGCATGGTTTTTAATATAGTTGTGTAGCTTTCACAGTGAAAAGAAGATTGAAACGTGGTTTTTACAAAAACGGCGTGTGGTTGTAGCATAGATTTCTTCCTTGAAATGTTTACACCACATTACCGAACTTATTAACAACTTACAATGCGCCCTTGGTATTATTCATACACGGCATAAAACAATCACCAATTATATTTAGTTAATAGTTACAATAACTTAATGATAATGAATGAATTATTTTCATATAAAATACTGCTCTGATCAGTCCTCACATAACGTATAAAAGCGTGAGGTAACCCCGTTAGTCCAGCCAAAACCTTGCTGTACTACGTATTCTCCGCCCCCTGCTTTTAATTGAGGCACGCACACATTGTATTTTTCTAGTAGGCACTGATTAACAGAAAAGTCGTTTTCTACCATTGTTAGCCAGTTTTGCATTATACGTTTACTAAGATCACTAAAACCGTAATTATTAAGCCCTTTAACAGCAAACCACTGCAGCGGAGCCCACCCATTAGGGCTATCCCATTGCTGTGATGTAGAGGTAACGGT
Organism: Pseudoalteromonas sp. GABNS16E; assembly: GCF_028598715.1. Lineage (NCBI taxonomy): Bacteria > Pseudomonadati > Pseudomonadota > Gammaproteobacteria > Alteromonadales > Pseudoalteromonadaceae > Pseudoalteromonas > Pseudoalteromonas sp. GABNS16E. Next base: position 9,805 of record NZ_JAQREZ010000042.1, on the reverse strand, counting down.
AGTAACTATGCCGCCGGCCTTTAAAAAGTCGCGGCTTAGTCGCTTGGCAATATGTTGAGCTTGTTGCTCAGACGCTAAGTTAAAAAATAATGCAGTACATGCGGCAGCGCTTAACACCTTAGATTGACTCGCTTTGTGATGATTATAATCAACAAAAAAGTGTTGTTGCTCACTCCACATGTATTTATTAATCAGTGTGCGGCGAGCTGCTGCGTAGTCGCTAAATAAATCGGCTTGTTGGTTATTACCTAGCAGCTTATTAAACTTACTAAGCTGTTTTTCTAGGTTATAAAGCAAACAATTAAGATCAATGGGTAATATATCGGTTGTTTGTATAGAGCTAAGTGAATTAGGCTCAGCTAGCCAGCGAGAACTAAAGTCCCAGCCAGATTCACATGCAGCACGTATATGTCGATAAAAGTCGGGCTTTTTATGCTCAGCTAAGCCCTCTGCGAGTGCCAGATCTTCTCTCAGGGATTCTGCCCTAGGGGCTGCTTCATCGTCCCAATAACGATTTAACTTGCCACCGCATGGCATTTTTACAACTCGCCTTAGTGCCGTTTTCTCGTTAGTAAGCTCTTCTGCGCCTTGCATCCAAAACGCATACTCTTTTTCAAGCGCATCAACACATTTTTCAAGCCATGCTACATTATTGGTTTTGCTGTGTTCGTGCTGCCATAGTAATTCAACCATAAGCGCTAAAATAGGTGGCTGTGAACGCGATAAGTAGTAACTGCGGTTGCCATTTGGAATACACCCATAATCGTTTATAAGGTCGATAAAGTTTTGCAGCATATCTTCAACAATCTCGGGTTTATTAGCATCAATTAAGCCGAGCGCTGTAAAGTAGCTATCCCAGTAGTATATTTCCTGAAAACGCCCACCAGGCACAATGTAGCTATGCTTTAATGCTAATAAAGAATCGGCTTTAGGTTTATCAGCCGCCCGTCTCAAACCATGCCACAAAGAGTTAATGTAGTGTTTAACACTTGCGGTATCTGGCTCACTTTGCATACGTAGTAAGGGGGTCGTAATAAAGTGAGCATTTACAAACTCTTTTAATTGGGCTTGATTAAGTGGTGCTACTTGCTCGTAGTGTTTACACGCACTTTGCCAGCTGGTTCGTGCAGTTGCATCTGCAAATGTTTTACAGTCATCAAAAATATGTTGGGTCTGTACATCTTTAAATAACTGGCTCTCAAAAAAATTCATAACAATCCTAAATCAATTATATGCTGGCAGCGTGCTGAGAAATGGCGCGGGTGCGCTGTTTAAAAATAATCACGCTTATAAAAATTAAGCTAATGGGAATTAACGACAGGTAAAATGCGTGCTGACCACTAAAATGCTCAAATACGTAGCCTGTGATCATTGAACCAGTTGTGCCTCCAAGTGCTGAAAACACAACGATTAATCCTGTCATGGCTGCATGTTGGTGCTTTTCTAATGCGCTGAGCATTACCGAATTTAACACTGGATAAATTGGCGCCATAAAAAAACCAATGAGGGGCAAAACAAATGCAGCCAGTGGTGCATCAAATAGGCTAGTGATTACTGTATTAGGTAGGTTTTCAGTTAGGGGTAACGTTATAATAATAAGTAATGCCATGGCGACTAAGCATCCACACAGTACAAAAAACCAATTAATGTGCTTAAGCACCTGCCCCGCAACTAAACGACCAAACGCTAACGCCGCTGCAAAAATACTCGCTAACTGAATACTTATAGCCACAGGCAATTGTAAAACTTGGTTATTAAAGGTTGGCAGCCAAGTGCCTACGCCTTGTTCAATAAGGACATATAAAAATGCACTTATAATAAAAATAAGCACCAAGGGCTGATACGTTAATTTAAGCATGGCTATAAAGTCACTCAAACTAGAGTCAGTTTTATTTTTATCAATTGCAGGCGCAATCGGTGCAATAACAACACTTAGTAATACAATTAAAGTAAGCGCAGCCAACGCGTAATAAACATTGAGCCACGCATTGCTTTGGCTTGGGTCTATAAAGGCGGTAAAAATCCAATAACCACTTAATACACCCACCATAAAAATGCCTTCGATGGTGTTTAAAAGTGACGAGTGACTATTAGCATCTTCGGTTACTTGGCCAATAATCGAATAAACAGAAACTTTGACTACCGCAAAGCCACAGCCTATCACTGCAAATAGCACTTTAAACATATAAAATTCGCTGTTCAGTGCGGTGCTTAAGCACGCTAATGCAACGACCGCTAAAGCCCCTAACATTGCGAGCTTATACCCTAATCTAGGAATGAACGAGGCAACAACAAAAGACATTATCGCAATTGATAAGTCTTTAAACCCTTCCAAAACAGACGCCTCAGTTTTGCTAACGCCCAATGTGTTTATTGCCTGCAAAATGACTGTTCCTACGCTATTTAATAATATTGCGAAAATAAAATAGCTTGCAGCAATTGCTAGTGTGATTTTTGTTTTACTCATAGCTTGCCTTACTTATAACGCAGTGCGCCATAACGATTAAAGCTAACACCTTTGGGTAATTAGCGTGTGTGTTTGTGTCAGTGAACGTTGAGTTTAGTGTAGAATAAAATTCAATGCAATCGTTTGCATTTTAAGTTTTAAAGTTTGTACCTATCATTCATAAATCAGCGTTTGCTCGATTGGCGAGTTATTAATTCTATATCAATAACTTGAGATTCAACTTTTTGACCCATAAATTGTTGCATAAGCTTTTTAACTAAAAGCTCAGCCGCTAATTGAGTATTTTGTTTAATTGTTGAAAGCGACGGATGGCTAATATCTGCCATTGCTATATCGTCAAAGCCCACCAATGCAACATCATTAGGAATACTGACATAGCGCTCTTTTAGCGCCTTCATTGCACCTAAGGCAACCATGTCGCTACAAGCCATTATTGCATCAAAGTAGAGCCCTTTTTCGCGTAATAGACTATTAATTTCTTGATACGCCGAACTACTCGTAATATCAATAGAAACAACGTGCTGCTCTAGTTTATGCGTAGATAGCGCAGCCGCATAACCGCGGTGTCTTTCGCTAATTTCACCGTGCTCTGGGTCACCTAAAAATAAAATATTTTTTGCACCGTGTTCGATTAAGTGCGCAGTGGCTTGCATTCCACCTAGGTAGTTATCACTGCCTACAATAGGGTAATTACTGGGTGTTTTAGGGTCTCCCCACACAACCAAAGGGATCCCCGCTTTAGCAGCCGCCTCTATATTGCGCTGATCTTTACCTTGCCCAACCACAATAATGCCATCGGCCCTTCGGCCATTAATAAAGTAATTGGCCCAATCGTGCTGTGCCATTATTGAATTAGACAATAAAAGCTCTAGCCCTTGTTGATTAAGTGCAAGATTAATTTCGCTAACCACTTTAAGTAAAAATGGATCGCTAATCGATTGTTCGGTTTGTTCATCTAAGTTAATGATAACAGCAACAACATTTGTTTTTTGCGTTCGCAAGCGGCTTGCAGCGGTGTTTAAACTAAAATTATGCTCTTTAGCGAGTTGTTTTAATTTATCGCGTGTTTCTTGTTTTATTAACGGGTTGTCATTTAAAGCACGCGAAACCGTAGAGGTAGACACCCCTGCCAGCTTTGCTAAATCAGCTAATTTTATTTTTTTGTTATCCATGAAAACCCTGAGCCGCGTTGTATTAACTAAAGTTTAATGTAACTAGCTGACAATATAGCATTATTAATTTTTTCTGGCTTGCCTCACAGGCTAAAAAAGCCATACCTTGGCTTTTACGCTCAATATTTCTACAAATATAATTCATAAATAATTTACAAATAAATATTGCAAACGTTTGCATTAATCTTTAAGGTTTCATCATATACAGCCTGTTTACATAAAAAATTTGTATACAGCGCAGTAAATCACACACTGTTTAACACACTAAAAACGGGATCACACATGACATTCAATAAAGCAAAAAGTACATTAGCGTGCGCTATAACTTTAGCCTTGAGCTCACACGCCACCTTTGCACAAGAGCAAGCACAAGAAACCAAGGTAGAGCGAATTGTTGTTTCGGGCACACCTACCGGGGTCGGCATCAGAAAAATTGATGCAGGCTACGCTGTTACAAATATTGATAGCCAACAAATTATTAAACTTTCACCTAAAAGCACTGCCGATCTGTTTAAAGCCGTACCTGGGGTTTGGGTAGAAAGCTCAGGGGGTGAATCTGGTGCCAATGTATTTGTACGTGGTTTTCCTGGCGGCGGTGACGCCCCATTTTTAACCCTAAGTATTGAAGGGTCACCCGTTTACCCGGCCCCTACATTATCGTTTTTAGAAAACTCTTCACTTTTTAGAATTGATGAAACGATTGAGACCATGGAGGCTTTACGCGGTGGGCCAAACCCTGTTTTATCAAACGGCCAACCGGGTTTAACAACTAACTTTAGGCTAAAGCGCGGTGATGAAGACACCGAAGGCTTATTTAAATACACAACATCTGATTACGACCTACAACGAGTAGATGCTGTTATTAGTGGAGAAATTACTGACGATTTATACTTTATGGTTGGCGGCTATGTAAAAAGCTCTCCGGGTATTCGTGATGCAGGTTTTACCTCTGAGAAAGGCAGCCAATTTACTATTAATATCACTAAAGATTTAGATAACGGCGAGCTTAATTTTTATACCCGTCAAACAGATGATCATGGTGCATGGTACTTACCTACCCCACTTAATATTGAAGGGATTGACGCAGAATATACCCAACTTGGCACATTGAACCGCCAAGCAACAATATTCACAGGCCCTGATGCACAAGCACATGATATAGACCTAGGTGATGGCCGAGGCTGGGATGGGCATGTTTCGGGCGGTAGCATTAAGTTAGAGCTTGATAATGGTTGGCAATTTTCTGACCGCTTTAATATAACTAAAGGGGATGCCAATACATACGGGTTGGTGCCAAGTGGCTCAGCAACCACGGTTGGTGCAGTTGCCGATAACGGGCAAACCGCATTTGGTGCAGTAACCAATACTGAGTACGCAAGCGATACTCCAATACAACAACTTGGCCGCTGGGTTGTTTTAAAAGAAATTAGCTCATTTACAAACGATTTAGCGTTTTCAAAGCAATTTGATGATTTATCAGCCACGTTTGGTTACTACACAGCCAGTACATCGGCAAACGATTGGTGGAGTTTAGGTAATACGGCTTACCACGTACTAGAAGCAGGCGGCGAGTCGCTAACTGGCATTGAGTGTAATCAAAGCACTGATGGCTGCGATTTTAACTACGATATTAGCTCAACAGGTGATGCGCGCACCAATGCGTTTTATGTAACAGCTCAATACAAATTTGCCGAAGACTTTACATTAGATGCAGGCGTGCGCCACGAAAGTCATGAAGTAGAATACAGTGTTGATGAAGGCCTTGATGGAATTATTACCAAAACAGTTAACTATGATGAAAGTAAAACATCGTGGACCACAGGGATTAACTATTCAATAAACGATGACATGGGTGTATTTGCACGCGTAAACCGTGGTTATAAAATGCCTTACTTTGACGACTTTAGAGATAACTTTAGCGCTTATGAAGGCGGCGAAAAGCTAATTAAAGAAGTAACCCAAGGCGAATTTGGCTACAAACTTATTTCAGATTCTACAGACTTTTACGCGACCTTGTTTGTTAACGAAGTTAAGGGCGATACATTTGTACGCCGCCCAGGTGTACCTGCAGAAATTTTAACAAACGAAGCGTACGGTGTTGAGCTTGATTATAACTTTAATCATCAGTCGGGTTTTTCGGTTAATTTAAATACCACACTACAAGAAACCGAAATAACGCAAAGCCCAACCAATGAAGGAAATGAATCTCAGCGTCAGCCAAAGTGGCAAGTGCGTATCACACCTAGCTACGACTTTGAACTACAAGGTATGTATGCCACTTTATATGGCACACTGTCGGCGGTTGATGACCGCTTTGGTAACAACGAAAACACGGTGACTCTTGATGGCTACGAAAAAGTAGACTTAGGTTTAATTTTAGAACCTATGGAAGGCATAAAACTACAACTGGCCATTGATAACTTAACGGATGAGCAAGGTATAACAGAGGGCGACCCACGTAATGCCGATGCCCCAAATGGCCGCTATATTATGCCACGCACTACGCGCTTTAGTGTAAGTTATGCGTTTTAAACACACTTAATACTAAAGGGAGCTTGGCTCCCTTTATTTTATTTTTTCGTTTAGTTTATTAAGCGCCTCTACCGAAAAGCCCCTATCGTAAAAATGTAAAATTTTACCTTTGCTATCTATTAAAACAACGCGAGTATTGTTTGGGTTTTTATTACCTGTAAATTTTTGCACAGTGTCACCATCTTCATAAATAGTGATTACCCCGCCCCACAGCTCTTTTGGTATACCCTTGCGCATACCGCTGTCTATAAATGTACTAAACATACGCGGGGCCATACCTGCTATGGTAGGCAGTTCGTAAGTGGGTAATGTAACTCCTGTCATATCTAAGCCAATTAACCAACGGTCTATGTCAAATTGGCTATCTTGTTTATAGCCAATAAGTAACAAGGTTTTATCGGCTTTAAAATCACTCGGTATGGTTACGCTTTTCTCATCTAGGCTTTGGCCGCTAATGGTAGGAAACTGCTTACCGGTAATTTGCTGATTTGGGTATTGAGCTGAGCACGCACTAAGCATTAACACCATAAATGCGCTGGCTATTATTTTAATCATTTTAAAACCTTACACTGTTATAAATATCATACTGATACGTATATGAGGTAAAACACGTTTAAACCGTTTGCAATTTTAAATACGCTTTAAACTCTCGAAGTGCCATGGGCTTGGCATATTTCCAGCCTTGGCCGTAATGTACGCCAGCTTGTTTTAGTATGGCTTCTTGCTCATTTGTTTCTATGCCTTCTGCCACACAGGTGTAGTTAAATTTACGTACCAACGCCATAATATTAGGGATCATTGATGCCTTTAAGCCTTGTGTTGTTATATCTTGTACAAAGGTGCGGTCAATTTTAAGCTGATGAAAGCTCAAGTTTTGTAGATTTTTTAAGTTAGAATAACCCGTACCAAAATCATCTATCGATAAATTAAAGCCCGCCTCAACCAGCCTTTTAAAATGGGTATGGGCAACTGTTGAGTCTAAATATTCGTCTTCTGTTATTTCTAAACAAATAATAAAGCGCGAATCGGTGAGTGCAGGTATGTCTTTTAAAAGCGCAATATTGCCTGTTTCTACATCATAGGGAAAAATATTAATAGAAATTTTAAAATTGCGCGGTAATGCCTCAACGGTGGTTAGCTCATGTAGTACTTTTTCAATCATGGCTTGGGTAAAGCGCCACGTTAAATTGGTTTTTCTGATAATAGGAATAAATTGATCAGGGAATAAAACCCCGTATTTATCTTCAAAACGGGCCAATGCCTCACAGCCAACCACTTTACCTGTTTGCAAACAAATAATGGGTTGGTAGGTCCAATAAAATGAGCCTTTTTTAAGGCCTTTGCGCACCCGCGTGATAGTTGAGCGCCTAGCCGCTAAGCTATAGTCAATTAACAGTCCACTTGATACACCCGCTAACGAAATTAAAATAAGCGAAATAATCAATAAAAATTGATTATCAGCAAAAAATTGGCTCCACGGAAGTTGTGCGGCTGCGCAGTACCCGGGGTTATTAGTACTGCATTTAATAATTGATTCATAAGGTAAAAATGCGTGATTTTTTACCTGCTCATAAACCCCTTTAACCCCCGCTAAATGAAACGTCTCGCGCGTATTTTTATAAAGTACTTCCCACTGAGGAGAAACAATTACTTTATCGTTAAAAGCGCGCGTATCGACTATTAAATTGTAATTACCTTGCCTTACAATTATCACTTCCATTGCACGGCCACTAAACAAAAGCAAATACAATTGCGGTTCGTACCTTACGCGCACAGGTTTATTATCGTATTTATCAATTCGAATGTAGTCGGGAGGATTATCGGTAATTGTAGCTGCCAGCTTTCCTGCACCGGTGGTGCAAACCAGCTCATTATCTGTAAAAAAGCCAATATCTATCACGTATTGTGCATCAAACAACGCGCGGCGCATTTCTATCAATGTATTGTTATTACATTGTTTAGCGTTTGCGTTATTTAGGCGGGTTAAAATTTTTCTACGTTCTGTTGCGGCAGCATCTATGTGTTGAACAATATAATTTGAATCTCGCGCTAACTGCCTACTTAGCTTTTGTGCAGCAAAGTACATCAGTGTGCTAGCACATATAATAAAAACCACGACACCGCTTAATACTGCAATTAAAGACCTACGTTGATATTGTTTCATAACACCTTTTTAAAGAAGCTGTGTGTGAGTCAGGTGCAATAATAATTGCATATCTGGGCATAAAAGCAATCAAGCTTGTAAAATAATTAAAGCAAATTACGTTTTTAATTTATTGATTTGTTTGCATTATAATTGCAAAACTAGGTGGCTGAGTATATCGCTAAGCTGCTTATGGCCTTGGCTATTTAAATGTATACCATCACTCCCTAGGGGGGCGTTAAAGTGTGATATATCAACGTAATTAAGCGCGTGATCGTGTGCTATACGTTTAAAGAGAGCGTTTAAGGGCAATAACTTTTGATTACAGTTTAAATAAATACGGCTTAACCCATGCTGAGGGTTAATAAATAAAGGACCAATAACAATTATGTTTGGTAAGTTAGCAGGCGAGTAAAATTGTTTAATAGAGCCAATAAAATGCGTAAGGCCGGTGGCTATATCTGCTGGGGCTAAGTTAAAGCGCTTTTTTAAATCGTTAGTGCCAAGTGCAATAATGAGCGTGTGTAAAGCGTATTGCTGCAAATCGGGTTTTAAATAGCGAATACCATTAAGCTCCCCTGTAAAAGGTGGGTTATTCACAAGCGTACGGTTTGGCTGCCCTGATTCTATTACGGTAAAGCCGCTGCCTAGCTGTTGCTGTAACCGCGCCGTCCAGCGGGTATTTTCATCATAGCGCTTACCTGTTTCGGGGTTTAAACCCCACGTATTAGAATCGCCAAAGCAGAGTATATTTTTTGTTATTTGCGTCATTAAAATGGGTTAAGTGTATAGCCTTGTTGTTGAAGTTGTGCGTGCGCGGTCATCGCAGAAAGCGACATTTTTACGCCATCAATAAGCAACTCAGGCGTTACTTTAAAATGAGTTGCCGATTGCCCACACACATATACCTGAGTGTTATTAGCAAGTAGCTGCTTAATTAACGCTTGGTTTTTATTATCAGCGCTAAAACGTTTTTTATATTCGCTATTAGCTAATACATCAACGCTTGCGCTGCCGTGTACAACTAATGCAAGCTGAATGTTTTTAAGCTTTACACCATGCGCTACATGCATTTTAATAAAACGCGCTAGCGAATTTATTGAATTATTTTGCTCGCCTTTTTTAGCGCCATCGGCAACATCAAATGCTATTTTAAATACCGTAGCGTCATTAATTTTGTCATGCTTTGGTACATTATAATAATTACCAAACCCGTTAATTGGTTGCTCATTAGCATTAATAAACGGGCTAAAAAGCAGCACTAAACCTAGTAAATATTTCATAAAACAATCCTGTGTTTTTAAGCGTATTACTAAACTACCAGAGACAACCAAAAAAGGCTGCAATTTAAGCAACCTTTTGGGTAATGCCGATCAGTTAAGAAATATTTTAATGATCAGTTGACCGATCTTCTATAGATGTAAGAATCCGATGAGCATTTGCCATCGGATTTTTTTATGAATATTAAAACAGCTTTAGACACCGCATTTA